>WHTE01000009.1 GCA_009377845.1 Nitrospirales bacterium
GCGGTTGGCCGACGGTGCGTTGCCAAAAATATTATTTCCTTGCCAATACCCCGTGAGAAATCCGTATTCGAGGGTGCCCCTGGTTACACGATTTCGGGCATCAAGATCCGCACCCCAAGCCGTTCCCATCATAAGGAGGATGAACATCACCCCATTCATACATATGAAACAGTGCCCCATTTTCAATTCCTTGAACATCAGTTTTCCCCTTGTTTACACAGAATGTAATTCACATGAGCCAGCCCGATAATTTACAAGTTGGCCATCATTCAGGCTTAAGTTTCGCCATCTCCCTGTAATTGCATTTCGTGAATTTCCAACAACGAGCAGGAATTTTCCATAATTGAAATCAACAATTCAATGAACTTTTTATTCTAAATGGGTACAATCCATTAAACTATCGAGGTCATCATGATAAAATCTTCCCCTCTATCTCTAAACGAGCCATCCAAGAAAGTCGGGCAAGACCCCTTCCACCGACTGTCCTTGGCCGTCCACGAGTTGGATAAACTCATCAACCGCGCTAACCAATTGGGCCATTTTTCAGAACAATCTTTCCCCCCGGACCAGCCAACCCAGCCTGACCAGACCACATCGCCTCAAAAGCCCTGACTGGGCTTTATCTAAACCCGAATTCCGCAGTTGGATTTTTTACAAATTTTAAGAGATGCTCAAAGGTATGGGAATTCAATGAGTTTTTTGACATTCAATTGCGCCGCAGTTGAAATTGCTCAACATGCGGGCAGAAGGTCACTCTGACAGCCATGACATAATCTTGCTCCAAGGGATTTTCCCAACTACGTAATTCGGGTTAATCTTAAGCAGGAATTTCCGCGTCCTCACAAACTCTTGTTCTACCGTCAACCAGAATGAATCCTCAGTTTGTGAAAGATGAGCAGTGGGTGATTTACCCAAACAAAAAACAGCAGTATGATTGGAAATTCTTCCATTGAAACCTGCCTAGTTATCCCGGCAAAAATGCCCTACTCACGAAAGAGAGGTCATTTATGACAAACAACCTGGGGAAGGTAACGGGTCTATGTATTCTGTTTATCGTCTTGTTTTCCGGCTCTCCGATCTTTTCTCAGACAACAGAGCCGGAATCCTCACGCAAGGATTCTTCAGCGCAAAGCCATGTTGATGTCAAGGTCGACGATTTACCTCAACCCATCCCCAAAGTGATGGATGCCTTACAACGAATAGGCAATGAGGTTGGAGAGGAGATCTCTAAAACCACCAGCAAGGCCGCCGATGTCGTAAACAAAGCGGTCCGAGCGGACAAATCTTCCGGCAACAAGTAGGGGGGCAGAGTTCCAACACTCTTGAATGTTTTGGAACGAAGAAGTCTCCTCGTGTAGGGTGTGCTACCATGTGTCGTCAAGAAGGCGCTGAGCATACGACACGCCATTGCCATCACCATCACGGCGTCCCAGAGGAGCGAAAAACCTTGCAACGCTGAGATCGGATGCGCTGGACTCAGGGCCGCCTGGTACTTAGGCCTGTCCATTTTACAGTGTAACTGATTTTCTGGGTATGCTACGGGGACAGAATTTCCCAACAATAGGGCAAACTGATTCAGGGCCCGTTTCCGCTCCGGAATCGGGGCGGTCCATTTCTCGGAAATCCCCTTGCATCCCTAGTACAACACCTTGACCATCCCTTCGTCAGTCGGAAACGCCCCACGAGTTTTGAGCATTTTGGGTTACGAATCATTCAGGGATTCAATGGCATTGGTCGTAGAAATGACGTTCCGAATTGTCGGGGAATAGGCAAAGAAAACAGTCAGCCGCTCCCAATCCGGGCACCCACTCGTACGGATGCCATCCCGGATCACTGCAACCTTATCGAACGCATGCTCCGCCTCTTGCTGGATAGCCGCGCCATAGATGGCCCGCCTTTCTTTCCAGGTGATAGCCCGCAAGAAGTGTGTCGCACCTTATGTACAATGTCCAGTTGCACCTTCGTCTGGGGAAACACCGGCTCTAGAACTTTCGGTAACCTCCTCAGGCCATTCACACAGGCAATGCAACAATTTTGCACGCCCTGCTAATGCAACTGGGTGACCAGGGACAACCAGAATTTGTCTACCTTGGTCTTGGCCCAGCAGGCCCTTCTCGCCTTCCAGGGTGAGGCCCATGGCTCACTACACCACTTTGCTCTTGACCACCCCATCGTGCCGAGATTTTAGGAAACAGCCATCCAAAGACAGGATGGAAGAGGCCGCCTCCAAGAGGCGACTCGCTCAGGCTCTGACCTCCCCAAGGGATGCTTGACCACAATCATGATGTTGTCTCCTCTCCTCCCTCTTCTCTCATTGAATTGCGGGGAGGTGTCTCATGATTATTGGCACAGAGGGGAAGTCCCACGATCACAGGGCCAGCCCGACAGACTCCTAGTCTCAAACAGGTTCCTCTATTATTTATATAATAATAGTTTTGACCTATGACCTGAGTTATGCGATCTGGCGACAGAGACAAGAGCTCAAATAACCTATGCATGAAGATTCACGTGATTATATTTTCACACTTGTAGACCAGGTTATTGTAAGGGATAGAAATTCACCCCTTGTCAAGAAATGACATTGATGGGGTGAAAACTACGGGTAGGCTCTCGAGTCCGGCCACCCTCAATGTTGGTGATACGTACTATGAAAACTGAGGGGAAATCCTTCAAAGTTTTTTCACTACTGCTAAAAGTAAAGCAAATGAAATTTCAGGGGTTTTGTGTAGGATAGGAGCTTAAAAAGTCGAAACGCTGGAGAAATAAAAGTCTGGAATTCGCAGCGCTGGCACAAGCATTTTCCCACTTTCGGCTGATGTCGCTTCTTGTGGTTCAGTATAGCCTTTGATGGTTTGAAAGGCACGAATAGGACTGTCATGAAAACGGAAATTCCGCAGGGGTGCTGTTACCTTCCCGTTTTCGATGAGAAATGTTCCATCGCGAGTCATCCCCGTCAAGGTTAAATCCATCCGGTTGACCGCGCGAATATACCAAAAGTTGGTGACCAAAATCCCTCGTTCCGTCCCTTCTATGAGTTGCTCTAAGGTACACTGGTCCCGTACCTCGCCTTCCAGACAAGGGGATTCCAACATCGGTATCAGTGCGATCCCCTTTTGGTAGGCTGTATATCGATCATAGGCCAACTGTCGCAGGAGTCCATTCTCAATCCATGTCACCCGGTTGACTGGGAGCCCCTCTCTCGTGAAGCCGCAACTCAACATATCCGGATGGTCTGGGCGATTGTGGAGACTGAAGCGGGTATCAATGATCGGCTGATGTAATTTTCCACTGAAAGGACTGGTCTGTGTTTCATAGGATTTGACATCTAATGCACCAAGCATCCCATTGAGCAACCCCACAACCGCTGGCGGTTGTAAAACCACGGTATATCGACCTGCAGAGATTTCCCTCGATCCTTTCCCTCTTTTGCAGTTGCCAATAGCCAGCAGACTTCGGTTCACCACATCTAACTTGTCAATAGAACGATGGACCGCCGCAGTCCAACCCGATGCATCATTAATTTGGGCCGTGAGGCTAAATCGAGCTTCAGTACGGGGTTCATAGGCGAATAAGCCAGAGTTGGCTGCCACGCCAACAGTCGTCATCGTAGAGGTCAGGATGCCCGCACCTTGGACCTGTTCTGCTTGGCACTGTTCAATGGCATCTCGGGCTAACTGTAATCGGCCAAGAACATTCGCTTCTAAGGTTTCTGGCCGGAAGGTTGGCCATGATTCATAGTGTTGCCGGCCAGGAGGCGGAAGAAATTCCGGATCTTCCGGAGTAACTCGCGCGAGAGATTCTGCACGCTGGACAGTTTCCCGAACCGCTCCGGCGGTGAGGTTCGTAGTACTAGCCGTTCCATGTTTTTTTCCGAATCCGATCGTTACCAGGAACCTCATTTTGCGAGTATCGACATGTTGAATGACTTGATTATTCGCAAAACGGACCGTTCCTGAATGGTGATCATGAAGGGTGACACAGGCATGCTCGCCTGTTGAATGCCTCAACACGAGATCGGTGAGAAATTCAAATTCTTCTCGACTGGTCAACACCGGCCAGTTATTGAGGATCTTGGCACTCACGGCATTGCTTGTCCCTGAATGACTTGGATAGTCCGAAACCTCGCATGAGAAGCCGGATGGGTCATCCACCCGGCCTGACCCGGTTGCCCCTTCCCGCAGGTAATAAATCCGAAACGGCCTCGGTGGTTGGCATCGGCCACCCCGTCACATCGATGCCAAAATTCCGGGGTGATGCCATGATAGATCACATCTCGCAGCATGTGGGTTCGCTTGCCGTTCTCAATTAGCCAAAAGGCATCACCGCCGAATTGAAAGTTATACCGGCGCTGGTCAATGCTGTATGACCCATGTCCTTCAATATAAATGCCCCGTTTGACCTCACTCAATAGTTGGTCGAGGGTCGCCTCTCCCGGCGCTAACCCGATATTGGCAATTCGAACCATCGGGATACTCGCCCAACTCTCCGCACGATTTGAGCCTCGCGAACGAATGTCGCCGATTGTGGTGGCCACTTCCCGATTGGTGCAATATCCCACAAATAGGCCTTCCCGAACGATCTCCCACCGCTGGCACGGAACCCCGTCATCGTCAAATCCTGTAGCAGCCAAGGTTTCGGGCTCCGTATTATCGGCAATCAGATTCACCTGTGAAGAACCATATCGAAAATGTCCAAGGTTTTCCGGAGTCAAAAAACTTGTCCCGGCATAATTGGCTTCATACCCTAACGCCCGATCAAGCTCGCTCGGATGTCCGCAAGATTCATGAATAGTCAGAGCAAGATGTTCAGGATCGAGGACCAGGTCATAGGCCCCAGGGTGAACGGAAGGGGCGTTGGCTTTTTCCCGCGCTTGGGCGGCCACTCGTGACACTTCTTGAAGAAAGTTGGCCCGCGCCAGCAGTTCATAGCCGGTCCGGAGATGGGGCGTATTGAATCCACGGGATGCGAATCGACCATTTAAAAGGGCCGTGGCTTCGAACCTTCCTTGAACAGCCATTAAATCGAAAGAGAGGTGGGCACCGTCCATGGACACGAAAAGCTTACGGTCTCGGCATGCCCACATGCTGGCCTGACTTCGAACAATACCAGGATGTTGGTGGAGCAGCCCCATCACGGACAATAATAAGGCCGTTTTATCTTCCAGCGGAACGTCAAAGGGATTCAATTTCCATGGAGTCTTGACCGTGCCTTGGTATATGGGCTCAGCGGTCAACTGAATTCGGGTTTGGTTTATCGAAGCCGAGCCCTTGGCAATCTGAACGGCTAACTCCGCTACACGAGGAATTTCTTCAATTGAAAAAATCGAACTTGCCGCAAAACCCCAGGCCCCGTCATATAACACTCGAACTCCAAAACCCAAGTCCTGGATATTCTGAATGTTGGCTATGCGCTGGTCTTCTCCGCTGATAATTTGCGTGTCGATGTGTTGAATACGGATGTCTCCATACTCGGCTCCAGAATGCCGAACGTGATTCAGAGCGAGCTCAGCCAACTCATCCCAGCATGGCCCCTTCAATGGAGTCATCCGTTCACTCAAAATTCCTTATGGTGAAGGGCAGGAGCACAATCTTTCTTTTCCTCCGAAATCTCCGTAGTCTTTGCAAGCATTCCTGGTCACTCTGATCGTACAGCGCGCCAACGAATGTTAGAGCTGCTGGAAGGACGGGAACTCTCCGCCCGCAGCCTTGCGGAGCGACTCAGCATTCCAGTTCGAGAAGTTGAGGATCATTTGACCCATTTGGTAAAAACGGTGAGACGCCATTCTGATAAACAATTTCTCCTGATTCCTTCACAATGCCAAAACTGTGGATTTGTGTTTGGACAGAGAACACGCCTCACTCCACCAAGTCGATGCCCTCAGTGCCGTAGCGAATTCATTTCCCCGCCTCGCTATCGAATCCTTGAAAAAAATTTACCGTAGCTTCGCATCCGTCTTTCTCAAACCATGATGAGGGATGACACGACCACCACAATTGAGGGAAGCTACTCACGATCAAGAATCCCTGCCTAAAAGAATTTTTAATACAAGGAGGATAGCGTCGGCAAGTGGAGAATGAAGTTTGTCCAGGTTAGACGAAAGGGAAAAATGATGATGGTGTGTTTATTCAGAAATTGGTTAACAATCATGATAGTCCGACCTACTACCACAGATTAGAATTTAGGGTATCTCCGATAGAGGAGGCACTGCCAGGGTCAATAATAAAACACTCCTGACAGCCCGACAATAAGGAGATGGCGGTGGGTAGGGCATTCGGTTCGACGTTACGGGCGCAGGGTCAGAAGCATTTCTTGTTGCACATGCTCCGGCACCGGCTGAATGTTCATCGGGGAATAGGCGGTCGGAGGAATGATTTCCATCGCACGGGCACTCCCTCCCGGGGTTATCCGCATATCCTTCCGATTGGCGGGCAAGACCGGCATGGAAGTCCCGGGTGCAGGAGGACGAATCTCCATGGGAACTGCCATGGAGGTAAACACCTTCCCACTTGCCCTTGCTCTTTCCCTCGTTGGCCAGCTAGGCAAAGGGGCTTTCTTGGTTAACTGTTCCTCACGCCGCACACCTAATTCATGGTCCGCCCGTCCGTGTCGTTGGAGTTCGCTGACCTTTTGCGTGTGAGATTCCGGTCCCCCGCTTTTAGTCATCGTATCGGCTAACGATGCCTCCGGCGACACTTTGGCCATCACATAGAGAGTTTTAATTTGTCCGGCTGCATCCAGCGTAAACGCATAGTCCCACGGTGCCAGAATCTTCGATAATGCCCTGGACAACGTTTCCTTCTGCAAAGTCACCGAAATCACTTTCCCCAGCTCTGCATCGGGTGCCACATAGTCAATTCCTAACTGGTCATGCAACTGACCAAGCACCGCGCGCAGAGTCACCCGAGTTAACTGGGCGGTCAGCCGTCCGGAGTCGACATGTAACCGCACCACCGGGTCTGAGGCCAGCACCCACCCTGTCAGTCCAAGCATGCTTACACTCAGCAGGACCCCGCCACACACGACAAGGAGAGTACGCACCTTCACCAATCTCCATTGAGTCTGACCCCTCATCGTTCACCCCCTCTGCGTCTGACCTTTTACCCGGACCAATCACTTTTTGACTTCTAAGCGGATTTTTGGCTTTTTTGTCGGCTCCCCTTAATGTTGAATTTTCCAGTTCGTGGGGGTACGGCCCGGAAACCCGACCGAATTGATGCTCAAGCCATTCATCAGCCACACCGCTACCATGCCACTCGTCCGATGTTGCATGACGACGTCCGCCTTCCCATCCCCATTCATATCACTCACCTGCTTAATTTCCCAATCGAAGGGCACGCCCCCCAGAAATCCGTACGAGGCCATCGACGTCCCGTTCATCAGCCACACCGCTACCATGCCACTACTCGTATTGCGCCAGAGCACATCAACCTTGCCATCCCCATTCACATCCCCCAACGACTGAACCTTCCAATCCGTGGAAGTACTCGCGGGGAACCCGACCGATGTGATGGTCAGCCCATTCATCAACCACACGGCCACCGTACCGCTCGTCTGATTCTGCCAAACCAGGTCGGCCTTCCCATCACCATTCACATCACCCACTTGCTCAATCTCCCACACCGTGGGAGTGCTCCCAAGGAACCCGACTGACGTGATGGTCAGCCCATTCATGAGCCATACAGCCACCATCCCACTACTCGAATTGCGCCAGATCACATCGGCTTTGCCATCGCCATTCACATCACCGATTCCATTAATCACCCATTCAGCGGGAACACCTCCGAGAAAGCCCGATGAGGCTATCGATCCCTCCTTCATGAGCCAAATGGCCACAACCCCGCTGATCGTGTTCCGCCACAGGACATCCCCCTCGCTATCACCATTCATATCCCCCACCTGCTCGATTTTCCAATCCGTGGAAGTGCTCCCGGGAAACCCGACCGACGTGATGGTCAGCCCATTCATACGCCACACAGCCACTTCACCACTACTCGTATTGCGCCAAAGCACATTGGTAGCTGGTGTTGGGTTGCTATATGCCGTATGGGTACTAGGTTCCATCTGGCTATTCGATGTCGTTGATGTACTGGGTTTCGTCTGGCTATTCGATGTCGTTGATGTACTAGGAGCCGTCTGGCTATTGGATGCCGCGATGGTTTTGGTTACTTCGGGGGATGGAAGACTCTCATTTCCCGACGCATCGTAAGCGGTGAGGGTAAAGTAATGGGTTTTGTTGGATTCTAAATTTGCATATTGATAGGTCGTCGTCTTCCCGACAGTCTGAGGAACTCCGTATATCCCTGGAGCGGTTCCATGATAGATCCGATACCCAGCCAAGTCAGGTTCTAGATTGGCGGCCCATTGGAGGGTTGCCGCATCGCTTGTCGCCGATTGCACACCATTGGGGAGGAAGAAAAGAGAACCACCGAGAACACACCCCGCAAGAATATTTTTGATAAGGATAGTCGCGCGAACGTCGAGCATGGGATACCTCCTTCAACAAACAAGGGACCCCATTCCCGCTTTTCTTTCTTCGGTAACCCGGCTATCAGAAGATTCTGACCCGTGGCTTTGCGTCCCCACTTCACAGTAGGTTTGCCTTTATCGGAAAGAGGCCACCATTTTACGAACTTTTCTGCCAATCTTTATTCGAGTTTTTTGAATCTCCCTGATGAATTCCAGTGCTGACTCGACCTTTTTTCTCACCTGCCTTTATCGGTCGATCCAACAGAGGCTTTAGCTCTCAAGCAGCCATGCGGTTTCCGAGATTTCTCATTGTTGCGGCAAGGCCCGGAAGCCTTCCAGGGTCGCGACCGCCCTTAAATCGACCACCAGACTATGTGGAGGGGGCGGAGTGCTCCCCACGGACCAGGGGGTATGCCATATCGTGGAGGTATTCCCATCTTTGACATTCGCGCCCCGGCCCTTCTCTCTGGCTGTTTCCTCACTATTGACCCAGACAACCCACCCGCTGCAAGCGGGGGGGGCCGGCGGGCCAGAGGCGTTGGGTACCATCACTTGGACGGTGGCGGGAGTGGGATCGGCCAGCCCCAACGCATCGGTGACGATATAGGTGACGGCCCCAGGATCCTCCGCTGTGGCCACGAGAATGCCGAAGCCAGTGCTAAAGGTCCACCGATGGGTGAGTGGCAGATTCGGTTCCGGATCCGGGCCCATTTACGGAGGTGGAACACCCCCGTCCTAGGGTTGGACGATGACGGAATACATGCTGAAGCCCCTACCGCTGACATTGCCACCGAGGGTAATGGTCCCGCCGGGGAAGGACCGAACATACAGGTGGAGGGTTGCATCCGACGTCACAAGATCCGTGTCGGTATCGGTAAAGGGGGTCAACCAGGAGGGTTTCGGGGTGATACGAACGTCACATGGGCAACCTGCACGGTCACGGGTTGATTGACATCAAAGCTGAGGAAGGCTGCATGGGTGCAGCCTTATCATTGTTGGCGGTTTGGATATACGCGGCTCCCTGCACGCTGGTGGGGACGGTGGTAAACGTAAAGGCACGGTCGATATACACCGTGCCCCCGACTTGAAGGCCTGAGGCGAGCACGACATACGGTTGCCCACTGGCAACCGTCAGGTTCGAAATGGTTAATGGCGAGCCAGAGGCGCCGGTCACCGTCACTTGGACAGTGGCAGGGGTGGGATCAGCCAATCCCAAGGCATCGGTGACAGTACAGGTGACGGTGAACACTCCGGCGGTCGTAAACGTCACGGCCCCGGGATCCTCCACTGTGGCATTGGGAATACCGGAGCCAGTGCCAAATGTCCACAAATGGGTGAGCGGCAGGTTCGGTTCCGGATCCGTGGCGGTAAAGGTGAGGGACTGACCCACCAAGATGGTCTGGTTCCCACTCGGCGTGTCGATGACGCCATTGGGGGCCTGGTTGACCGGTCCGCGCCGCCAGAGGAATCTGCGATGTATTTACTCACTTCGGAGGATGGAAGACTCTCATTTCCCGACGCATCGTAAGCGGTGAGGGTAAAGTAATGGGTTTTGTTGGATTCTAAATTTGCATATTGATAGGTCGTCGTCTTCCCGACAGTCTGAGGAACTCCGTATATCCCTGGAGCGGTTCCATGATAGATCCGATACCCAGCCAAGTCAGGTTCTAGATTGGCGGCCCATTGGAGGGTTGCCGCATCGCTTGTCGCCGATTGCACACCATTGGGGAGGAAGAAAAGAGAACCACCGAGAACACACCCCGCAAGAATATTTTTGATAAGGATAGTCGCGCGAACGTCGAGCATGGGATACCTCTTTCAACAAACAAGGGCCCCATTCCCGCTTTTCTTTCTTCGGTAACCCGGCTATCAGAAGATTCTGACCCGTGGCTTTGCGTCCCCACTTCACAGTAGGTTTGCCTTTAAGGGACAAGCTTCATCTCATGGAGTCCCCAGTGCCTCACCCGCTCTGATACCTCCTACCGCTTCGTTTCCTATCATCACAGGCAGGTCACCCTCCAAAATGAGAACACGTTCATTTCTACCATGTAACGCCTGAACAGTAGGAACGTTGGTCATCAGATTTGTCAACTCATGGCTAGATCGACAACTACCGACTCACCCTTCCTCTGAATGCACAAAGCCAGCATCATGCTTCTAAAATTTTGGTATCCACAAGCAGGGCGATGGCCTTACGGATTTGATCCCGCGCCCCAAGAAGAACCAGGACATCCCCAGATTCCAAAACAATATCGTGAGAAGGATTGGATTGCGTCACCCCATTCCGAGTTAACGCAATCACGGAAGCACCCGTCCGTCCATGGATGTGTAACCGTGACAATGATTTTCCCAACACGTGGGAATCGTCTTCCACCCGGCAGGTATCGACTTGCACATCCGCCAATGTTCCGGCACGAAGATGGTGGGCCAACTCGGGTAACTCTCCCCTTCGAAGCAGGAGATAGCCCTCCCGACGCACTTGTTCAACTTTGTCTTGAATCATGGCTTTGGGTGTCTGATAGGTGCGAAGAACTAATGCAAATATCTCAATTGATGTTTCGAATTCTTCCGGCACGACATCATTGGCTCCTAACTCAAGGAGATCCTGCAATTCCCTCAAATACCGGGTTCGTACCACGATATGAAGGGTAGAATTCAGTTGTCGAGCTTGCTGGACAATCCGTCGGGCTCCAAACGGGTCAGAGGTGGCGACCACAAGCACCCGCGCGAACATGATGCGGGCTTGAGTCAACACTCTGGGATTCGTCGCGTCCCCATAGATCATGGACCACCTGTCTTTTCCAGAGGCTTTGACCGCATCAGGGTTGACGTCCAGCACCACATAAGGAATTTCCATATCGCCTAAGACTCGCGCGAGATTGCGACCATTTAACCCATAGCCCACGATGATCACATGATCTTTCATTTTGATCGGGATGCCCTGAGCAGCATTGGAGGTGCGTCGTGACAACCAATGATTCAACCGGTCAAGAGCCTCGGTTCGTCTAGCCAGGCGAGGAGCCCATTGAATCAAAAATGGTGTAATCGTCATAGACAGCACCGACACGGCAAGAAAAATATTATAGGCCTGCGAATCTAATAACCCTTCCCGCTGACCCACCCGCGCGAGGATAAAGGCAAACTCTCCCACTTGGGCTAAGGCCACACCCGTTAGCAATGCAGAAGAAACCGGGGCTCCCGCAAGGAACACCGCACCGGCTCCCGTTACGAACTTGCCCAAAACCACGAGGAGCAACAACCCCACCACAAGAATGGGAAATTCGAGGATCACCGAGGGATTCATCAACATCCCCACCGAGACAAAAAATAAACTATTGAAACTATCGCGAAAGGGGATCACTTCGGCCAACGCTTGATGGCTATATTCCGACTCAGAAATTACCAGGCCTGCGATAAACGCTCCAAGGGCCAATGACAATCCTGCGAGCGACGTCAACCAGGCCGTTCCCAACCCCAAGACAATGACAGACAGAAGAAATAACTCTCTGCTTCGAGTCCCCACAATAAGATGAAGGACATGAGGAACAAGCACTCGTGTGGCCAGCACAATCAATCCCACGACCATGACGGATTTCATCAGGGTTTCGACAATTGCACGTGTCTCACCCTGAGAACCCGTTCCCAACACTGGCGTCATTAAAATCATGGCCACCACCGCTAAATCTTGGAAAATGAGAATAGCCATGGTGGCTTGCCCATGCAGAGCATCAATTTCACCTCGGTCTCCCAGAATCTTGAGGACAATGGCCGTGCTGCTCAACGACAACAACAAGCCCCAAAAGACCGATTCTTCCCATGATCGATGCAGGAGCCATCCTCCTATCACCACGACACTGAGCATGCTCATAATTTGCAGGGGACCTCCAACCCACAAGAGACGACTGGAAGCACGCAATCGAGTGAGAGAGGTTTCCAGGCCAATGGTGAACAACAACAAGACCACACCAATTTCGGCGAGAGTTTCGACTTGATGCAGATCAGAAATGAGGTTCAGTCCATGAGGACCCACTACGGTTCCGGCGACTAAAAAACCCGCAACCGCTGGTAGCCGGAGTTTTTGAAAAGCAAAAACAACCAGAACGGAGATAGAAAAAATAATGAGGACATCTCGTAGGACGTGGACTTCACTCATGAGTCGCGTTGGAGACGATGACAAGAGTTCAGAGTATCACAAACCCACACATTACCCGGAACAACGAAGATAGGGTTCGGGCTGTTCCGAGGAATCATCATCCCTCGGAATCGGTGAAATGTCTACCACTCTCCTTGTCCATGTCGACTGGCACTGGCCAAAGGTATTCAGAGTGGAGCAGGGAAGAAGAATCGAGAGGGTGTCATTCCAGCACAATCCCGATCAATCTTGAAGATCAGGCTTTTACGGGTGCGCTGAGGAAGAAAGATCCTGAAATAGCCAGGGAGCCTCCTGAGTCCGGCGCATTTCATAGGCGGTAATGGCAGACCCGTGTTGAAGGGTAAGGCCAATCCCATCTAACCCCCTCAACAAACCATCCTTGCGAAAAGGATCCAGGGTGAACGAATACCGCTCCCCTTCGGGAAGAGCGACGACTTGCTGAGCCAAATCGACGGTAACGTGATACTGGTGTGTAAGGGCCACCCGGTCGAACAATGTTTGGATTTCCTCTACCGATAACACGACGGGTAGGATCCCATTCTGAAAACAATTATTGTAGAAAATATCGGCAAAACTCGGAGCCAGAATACAACGAATGCCATAATCCAACAAGGCCCAGGGAGCATGTTCCCTGGAGGATCCACATCCGAAATTTTCCCGTGTTAAAAGAATGGTGGCCCCTTGATAGCGCAGTTGGTTGACAAAAAATTCCGGATCCTGAGACCCATCCGCACGACGGCGCCAATCAGCAAACAACCCCTCCTTCAGCCCCGTGCGATGGATCGTTTTCAAATATTGCTTAGGGATGATTTGATCCGTATCGACATTGCCACGATTTAATGGAGCGACCGTGCCGGTCAAGGTGGTAAACGCTTGCATATCTTTCTCCCGTTTAAAGCAAGAGGAAGAGATCTTCCTCTCGAATTCCGAAGAATTCCGTTACTTACCTATTCTCACGTATTCCAGGCTCGAATATCGACAAAATGCCCCGCAACAGCCGCCGCGGCAGCCATGGCAGGGGAAACCAAGTGAGTCCGTCCGCCCTTGCCCTGACGCCCCTCGAAGTTTCGATTACTGGTGGAGGCGCATCGTTCTCCCGGGGTCAGCACATCGGCATTCATCGCGAGACACATACTACATCCTGGTTCTCGCCATTCAAAACCCGCTTCACGGAAAATCCGATCCAGCCCCTCTTCTTCAGCTTGGTGCTTCACCAATCCTGAACCCGGTACCACCATGGCCTTGACGCTTCGGGCGACACGCTTCCCTTTGACGTACCGCGCCGCCACTCGCAAATCCTCAATACGTGAGTTCGTGCAGGACCCGATAAAGACTCGATCGATCTGAATCTCGCAAATAGAGATTCCCGCTGGTAACCCCATATAGGCTAAGGCTCGTTCGGTCGCCATCCGGAGTTTTTCATCCTCAATGGATGCGGGATCAGGAATGTGCCCATTGACATCGGTCACCATTCCCGGATTGGTCCCCCAAGTGACCTGGGGTGAAATATCCTCTCCTCGCAGTTCAACCACGTGATCAAACCGAGCGCCCGTGTCGGTCCCCAATTTCAGCCAATCCTGCTTCGCCTGTTCAAATAATGCCCCTTTCGGACTGAGGGGTCGGTCCTTCAAATACGTCACCGTCAATTCATCCGGGCTCACTAGGCCGGCACGGGCTCCCGCCTCAATAGACATATTACAAAGAGTCATCCGGCCTTCCATCGAGAATGATCGGATCACCGCCCCTGTATATTCCACGACATACCCGTTGCCACCACTGATACCAATCTGCCCGATAATCGCCAGGATCACATCTTTGGAGGAGCAATAGTCAGGGAGTGTTCCACCCACCCGAATTTCCATGGTTTTTGGCCTTTTCTGGACCAAGCATTGGGTCGCCAGCACATGTTCCACTTCTGAAGTCCCAATGCCAAACGCTAAGGCTCCAAACGCCCCATGGGTGGAGGTATGAGAATCTCCACATACAATAGTCATTCCGGGTAAAGTCAATCCTTGTTCAGGTCCGATCACATGGACGATTCCTTGGCGGATGTCGTCCATACCGTAATACGTGATTCCAAATTCCCCACAGTTGCGTTCCAAGGTTGAAACCTGCAACGCGCTCATGGGATCGGCAATCCCCTGCGCACGGTCGGTCGTCGGAACGTTGTGATCGGGAACGGCGAGCACCGCAGCTGGGCGCCTAGGCTTTCGCCCGGCTAACCGGAGTCCTTCAAATGCTTGAGGGGAGGTCACTTCATGGACCAAATGCCGGTCAATATAGAGTAAGGTGGTCCCATCCGGTTCTTCACGAACCACATGCTGATCCCAAATTTTCTCAAATAACGTTTTGTTTCCCATGGGATGTATCCTCTTTTCTCTTGAAAAATTTCGGATCTCTATTATCTACATTAGTTCCCGTCTGGCAAGAGCCATGAAGATCTTTTTAAAAGGTTTGGGTCCAGACCGAGCTTTTCTTTGTGGTCTTTTGAGACTTCTGATATACTTTTCCCTAAATTGGAAAAGAGCCAACCCCTTGTTTTCCTCCTCAAGACACCTAGGGAAAACAAAAGGGTGCATGCGATGACTCATCATCCAGCCCCGAACCAGTCCACGGTTTTCCGGCCAGGTGTGAAAAAACAACTCAACGCAGGCAGGGCCACGTTGACCCAGAAATTTCTTAAAATAACATGAACATTTATTCTCCCTTTACCATCGAAAGACTCTAACGATCAAATCCTTCTCCGATCTTTACCACCTACCCTCTGAATTGATAGGCCTCTAAACATCGCATGGGCATTTTCAATCATATCATCAGCTATTTTTCCCAGGATATGGCTATCGACCTGGGAACATCCTCTACCTTAATTTATATCAAAGGGAAAGGTATTGTCTTGAATGAACCCTCAGTGGTCACGATTGAGACTCATTCTAAAAAAATTCTGGCAGTTGGCGAAGAAGCGAAACGGATGGTAGGACGAACCCCGGGCAACCTCACGGCCATTCGTCCTATGCGAGAGGGAGTCATTGCTGATTTTGACATGACGGAACGCATGTTGCGGTATTTTATCCAAAAAGTTCATCGGGGGAGGGGCTTCGTCAGGCCACGAATTATTATTGGAGTGCCATCCAGGATCACTCAAGTTGAACAACGTGCCGTCAAGGAATCCGCCGAGTTGGCTGGCGCACGAGAAGTGTATCTCATTGAGGAGCCGATTGCCGCTGCCATCGGAGCCGGATTGCCTATTACGGAGCCCTTCGGCAACATGGTGGTCGATATCGGAGGAGGCACAACCGACATCGCCGTCATATCATTGGGAGGCATCGTCTATTCTGAATCTGTCCGGGTCGCGGGCGACCAAATAGATGGAGCCATTACCAGCCATCTCAAGCGGGAATACAGCCTGTTAATCGGCGAACATATGGCAGAACGTATCAAGATGGAAATCGGCTCTGCCTACCCTCTGCCCGAAAAAAAACAAATCGCCGTCAAAGGTCGGGATTTAGTGTCTGGAATCCCCAGAACGATACTCATTGATGACAGTGAGATACGAGAAGCCTTACAGGATTGTCTCACCACCATCGTCCGAGCGATTCGTCTGGCCCTGGAGAACACACCGCCGGAATTGGCGGGAGACATTATTGATCGGGGGATCGTGCTGACCGGAGGAGGATCATTGCTTCAAGGCCTGGATGATCGACTTCGTGAGGAAACGGCTTTACCCATTGTCACAGTCGAAGATCCCTTAACCTCGGTCGTGTTAGGAGTGGGAAAAACTCTCGAGGAATTCAGTCTCCTTCGGAAAATTTCTTCGCATTCCAGCCTGTATCCCTGAGTTCCGATCTATCTGCATGCCTCGATCAGCGCCTACCTTTCCTATGTCCGCGGGTGCCCGACGAATTCTGGGGATCATCTTCATTCTGTTCCTCGCACTCCTGCTGTTTTTGCCAAGACAATCCCAGGAATGGCTCAGTCACGTGGGAGGCCCCATAGCAAGGATACTTGAAATCCCCCTTCACTTTGTGGCCTCGATGCAGGATTCGATAAGTGAAATTTGGACCCACTATATTGCCTTGCAGAATGTGTGGGAAGAAAATCGACATCTCAGGCAGGAGATTCAACGCTTGCAGGGGGAACAGAATCTTCTTCGAGAAAAGACCATTATTGGCACCCAATTCCAGCAATTGCTGGCCTATCAGGAAACCGCACCCATGACGACCCTTCCGGCCCGGATCATCGGCCGAAATGTGTCCAATTGGTATCGGGCCATAATTATCAACAAAGGGGACCGGGACGGCATTCACCCGGAAATGGGAGTGATCACCGAGGCAGGGGTGGTAGGACGAGTGGTACGGGTCAACCCCACGACGGCTATTGTCCTGCTTCTCTCAGACCCCAACGTGGCGATCACCGGTATGGTTCAAAACAGCCGGGATGAGGGTATTATTCAAGGGACACCCCAAGGAATCATTCACATGAAATACCTTCCCCCTCTTTCTCCCGTCCAACCCGGTGATCCCGTGGTGACCTCCGGATTAACAGGTGATTTCCCCCGAGGACTCCAAATTGGCAGGATTCAACAGATCACCAAGGCCGACACCGACTTATTTCAATTGGGGGAAATTAGTCCAATTGTCGATTTTTCCAAGCTTGAGGGGGTCTTGGTGATCACCTCGTTTCAGACTTCTCGTCCCGAATCATCACCGGAATCGGCAATTGCTCCTTCTCCATAAGTGCAATCTCGTGACCATTTTTCTAGACATCCTTCTTTGCCTCGGAGTGGTTCTCACTCAAGCCACCTTCAGCACATGGCTATCCGCCAAGGGGATTCAACCTGACTTGTGTTTCGTGCTGGCTTGCGTGATCGGATTTATTTCAGGTGAATACAAGGGACTCATGGTAGGACTCACGGTGGGGTTATTTCAGGATCTGCTCGCTCCGGGCGGCATTGGACTCAATATGATTTTAAAGGGCCTCGCAGGAGCTTTGGCCGGCATCACGACCCACACGATTTCTACCATCACTGGTCCCGCAGTCCTGCTGGTCACCTTGGCATTATCCTTAGGGACCGGATTGGCCTCTCTCATGGTGGCATATCCAGTGGTGGATGCCCTGGTCTTATTCTATGGGCTTTCATCAGTGCTCCTGCCGCAGGGATTATATAACAGCATCCTGACTTTGGGGATCTTTTGGCTCACCAACAAAATTGGCCTTTCGATGGGCATGGGACACTTAGTGCGAGGACGATAAGACTCAGGCGATGCTAGACACTTCCCGCCAAGCCAATGAACTTGCCGACATTCAAAACCGGTTGATTTTTGTCAAGGTCGGCTTTCTTATGCTCCTGGTATTGTTGGGGTTAAGGCTCTGGCAACTGCAAATTCGAGACGGGTTGTTCTATCAAGACCTCGCCCGTGACAATCGCACTCGATCCATTGTCTTAGAACCGGCTCGAGGGCTTCTGTATGATCGGAATGGTGAACTCCTCGCCAATAATATCCCAAGCTTCCAACTCTACATTTCTTTGGAAGACGTACAAGACCGTGAAGGCCTCATCGCTCGGTTACCCCAATACGTGGATATCGACGGGCAGGATATTTCCGACAAACTTTCCAAAAAAAGCCGAAGGGGTCGGGTCAAAATCAAAGCCGGCATCACCCTCAAAGAGGCGGCCCTCATTGAATCTCACCGAATAGAACTCCCCGGTGTGGTTATTCAGCCTGAATATCAGCGTCATTACCCGCTCAAAACCTATGCCGCGCATGTTCTTGGCTACGTCGGTGAAATTTCCGAATCTCAGCTAAAGGACCCCGAATTTTCCAATCTTCAGCAAGGACGCATCATCGGACAATATGGGGTGGAACGGACGTTTGATAAGTATCTTCTTGGAGAAACCGGAGAGGAAGTGATTGAAGTCGATGCTCTCGGGTACCCGAAACGGTCACTATCGGTTCAACGTCCCTTGGCGGGCGATGATCTGTATTTGACCCTCGACATCAGACTTCAGCGACTTGCTGAGGATCTGCTGGGAGAAGAAGCTGGGGCCATCGTCGCCTTGGATCCCTGGAATGGAGATGTCCTGGCTCTGGCGAGTAAACCTGGGTTTAACCCCAATGATGTCTCAGGAGGGATTAGTGCCAAAGACTGGCAACAGTTTCTCCAGGATACCCGCCATCCCCTCACCAATCGAGCCATTCAAGGCCAATATCCTCCAGGATCGGTATTTAAAATCATCATGGCCGCAGCTCTTTTGGAAACTCAAACTCTCAGCGCACAAGAATCGATACCCTGCCATGGAACATTTCCCTTTGGGAAACGAGTGTTTCGTGACTGGAAGGCCGGAGGCCATGGGCAAGTCGACTTAACCAAAGCCATTGCGGAATCGTGCGATGTCTACTTTTACAAAGCCGGCAATCAATTGGGTATCGAACCCATTGCCACGTATGCCCGACAGTTCGGATTAGGGGGAAAAACTGGAATTGCTCTCCCCTCCGAACGGTCGGGTCTCGTCCCTTCGTCGGAATGGAAAAGAAAAGTGAAGAGGGAACCGTGGTATCCTGGAGAAACGATTTCCATTTCCATTGGACAAGGATTTTTAACGGTGACCCCGATTCAGATGGCCAAAGTGGCCTCCATCGTGGCGACCAATGGGCGAGTGGTTCAACCCCGATTGTTCAAAGCCTCTCGACTTCGGCGAACCGGCAATCTCAAAGAAGAGCCTGAGCCACCCATTCAACAATTAGCCATGTCTCCTAAAACTTTCGCACACATCAAGGAAGGGTTAGCTGCGGTCGTCACGAAGGGAACAGCCCAACGGGCCAAATCGGATATGGTCAGCATTGCAGGAAAGACGGGAACGGCCCAAGTCGTGGCCCTGAAGCCGGACGGAGACAAAGACAAGAACAAGGAGCTTCAAAAAGAATTCCGAGACCATGCATGGTTTGTGGCCTTTGCCCCCGTGGAACACCCGAAAATCGCCGTGGTGGTGTTAGTGGAGCACATGGGGCATGGGGGCTCAGCATCCGCTCCCTTGGCGAAAACGTTGATTGAAGCCTATATGAGCTTTCAGACCACCCCTCAAGAACCTTCTCTGTAATCGGGCACATAACCACCGTATGTTTAGGGAATGGCTTATCTGATGTCACTGATGAACGACAATGTGAATCGCCGCGGGTTGGACACATTTGATTGGTGTTTCCTGGGTGTCATCATGGCTATCCTTTCCGCCGGAATCCTTTCCATTTATAGCGTCACCAATTCCCATTCAACGACCGGATTCCCAATTTATCTTAAACAGGCCACATGGATGGTCGTCGGCTTATTAGCCTTTCTGGTCGCGGCAGGCATCGACTATCACAAACTTGCTCGTTTTTCGTATCTGCTGTATGGGATCGGGCTGATCTTACTCATTATCGTGTTGGTCGGAGGAAAAGCCAGTCGAGGCGCACAACGATGGATTCCTCTTGGCCCCTTCGTGGTCCAGCCCTCGGAATTCATTAAGGTTCCCTTAATTCTCACGTTAGCCGCCTACTATGGGGCCACCAGCCGTGAAGGCTGGGTGCGTCGCTTGATCGTGCCCGGACTGATTGTTCTTCCCGGATTTTTATTAATTCTTAAACAACCTGACTTAGGAAGCAGCTTGGGCTTCCTGGCCATCTTTCTTGTTGTGGTCCTCACTGTGGGCATGAAATCCAAAGCCTTTGGCTTTGTGATATTAGCCGCGCTCATGTTATTCCCGTTCGCCTGGGGCGGGGTCTGGGGGTCTCTTCACGGTTATCAACAGGACCGGATTCTGAGCTTTGTTGATCCCAACTCGGATCCCGGCGGGAAAGGGTATCATGGGCTTCAATCGCGGATCGCCATCGGTTCCGGGCAATTACTGGGAAAGGGATTACATGGAGGAACCCAAACCCAGTTTAGGTTCCTTCCCGAAGGCCATACCGATTTTGTCTTCGCGGTCTTTGCCGAAGAATCGGGTTTTATTGGATCGATCGTCTTACTATCGTTATATATCATCTTATTTTTGATGGGATTGGAAATCGCCTTGAAAGCCAAAGATGTGGTCGGAGCACTCCTGGCTGTCGGCGTGGTGGCAATGATTGCGTTTGGGGTTGTCGTCAACATTGCGATGACATCCGGTCTGGCCCCCGTGGTAGGCATTCCTCTCCCCCTCATGAGCTACGGAGGCAGCGCAATGGTCGTGAACCTCACTGCTCTGGGACTGTTGCTCAACGTCAAACGGAGACGGCTTTCACTCCTTTAGCTATAATGCAACCCGCGGGTTGATTTTCGAACAGATGTTCGCATGAATGCGGGAACAATGGAATATGCAATTCGGGAGAGTTCCAGAGCTGATAAACCATTTCACAGGCTTTTGAGACAAAGGAAGTTGACACACACAGAACCATAGTCATGTGGTTCAAGTCATTATTCAAATATTTGTACAGAATGGGCAATCGATCCATCCCAAACCCTGGAAGCCAGATCCGACAGGCTGGCTCTGGTGAAAAGGCCAAAGTCTCTTCTACCAGGAGATTCGACGGGGATTGGCTTGTTGTCCATTCTGCGAACGTGAGGAGACAACAATGGGAGTTGAAATCGCCATCAGTGTCACCCGGGAAGAAACCCGGGTCGCCGTGCTGGACAATCGGGTCGTGACAGAATTGTACGTCGACCGGCCGAGGAAGAAAGATTTTGTTGGAGATATTTATAAGGGAAAAGTCATCAAAGTCCTGCCGGGCATGCAAGCGGCCTTTGTCGATATCGGACTGGATCGGGCCGCGTTTATCCATGTGTCTGATCTCTCAGTCGGAACGGAACCCGGGGATACGCTCGTGGACAGTGAAGATGATGAACGCAGTCAAGACATGCCACGCCCTCAACGCCAAACAGCTCGTCCCATCGAAAATCTCTTGGCGGAAGGACAAGAACTTCTCGTGCAAATTTCCAAAGGACCCATCGGGACAAAGGGACCTCGGATTACTACATACGTTTCCCTTCCCGGTCGGTTTTTGGTGCTCATGCCCAATGTCGACCACATCGGCGTATCCCGAAGAATCACGAATGAGGAAGAGCGCCATCGCCTCAAGGACCTCATGCGACGGTTCCGGAAACCCGAGTTTGGATACATTGTCCGGACCGTGTGTGAGGGTGTGCCTGAAGAAGATCTCCAAACAGACGTGAGATTCCTCACGGCGTTGTGGGAGGACACCCTCAAAGCCGCCAACAGCCAATCAGCCCCGTCCCTCCTGCATACCGATCTTTCCCTCCCACTCCGGGTGGTGCGGGACTTGTTCACCAAAAAAGTCGATCGGTTATTGGTTGACTCAAAAGCAGATTTTGAGGAAGTCAAAGATTTTGTCCGGCGCTACCTTCCAGAACAAACGTCCCGTGTCCATTTCTATGACAAAAAGCAGGAAGGGTTATTCGATCACTTGGGGATCGAATTGGAAATTACCCGAGCCTTGAGCCGGAAAGTCTGGCTTAAGTCCGGGGGCCACATTGTGATTGATCACACAGAAGCCATGACGGTGGTGGACGTGAATACGGGGCGGTTTGTGGGGAAACGCGACCAGGAAGAAACGATTTTAAAAAACAATCTGGAAGCCGCAAAAGAAATTGGCTATCAGATTAAATTACGAGGGATTGGCGGCATTATCATTATTGATTTTATTGACATGGAACGGGAACGGAACCGTGAAAAAGTGTATCAGGCCACACTGGACGCACTGGCTGGCGATAAGGCCCAGACACGTATCTCACGCATTTCCGATCTCGGACTTATCGAAATTTCCCGTGAACGGGTTCGCGAAGATCTTTTACGGACGTTGTCGGAAATTTGTGGGGACTGTGAGGGGAGAGGGTACACCAAATCCACCATGACGGTCGCCTATGAAATTTTTCGGGATATCCGGCGCATTGGGAACACGCGAGGACAATCCCAACAAATTGTGGTCGGTGCCAACCCCAAAGTTATCGAGCTGCTCTTCGAGACCGAACACAGCAGCATTGAGCAACTCGAACAAGAATTCCAACAACATATTTTATTTAAGGCCGATCCATTGTTACACCTTGAACAATATGACATCGTGATGGTGGGAAAAGTGATACCCCGCGCCGAGTCCCGGAACGCGTCTTAGACACACAAGAACTGTTGAATAATGCGCAATGCTCTTCGCCACCATCTTTCGTCAAAGGGGCTTGTCCAAAAAATCGTGAGGAGTAAGGAATAACATGACACGAGTCAACACGTTCAGAGTGTCCTTCTGCAACCTCCTCACTGTTCACTTCTCACTTTTCACCGGTTCGGAGCACGCCGCTGTCGGACTCTTTGACCGGGGTCAGGGCGTGTTTTTTCAACATTCCCATACAGGACGGGAATGACCTCCTCCTTGCAAGGATGGTTGGAACTTCTGGCGGTCAAAGGACTGGGCCCTGTTACCTATACCCGGCTCATCAACCGGTTAGGCTCACCGGAAACTATTCGTTCCTTGGACGCCCACACTCTCGTAGAAAAAGGGGAAATTTCGCCCTCATTGGCCAGGGCCCTTCATCAACCAATATCTGCTGAGGCACAAGACCACATTGCCAAAGAATTACAGGCGGTTCAGGATGGCCGATTCTCCATCCTAACACTAGCGGATGCTCACTATCCGCCTCGATTAAAAACCATTACAGATCCTCCTCCTGTTCTCTGGTGCACAGGCCAGCTCCAGGACCGCGACCAGCATGCCCTCGCCGTGGTCGGGTCAAGAAAAGGCTCTCATATCGGGCGGACATTCACCCGACAACTAAGCGGCGATTTAGCCGCACTGGGCTTTACCATTGTCAGTGGCCTGGCCAGGGGAATTGACGCCGCAGCCCACGAAGGGGCGCTGGTCTCCTCCGGGAGAACGCTGGCCGTCCTCGGATGCGGAATTGATCGATTGTATCCACCTGAGCACGGTCCGCTGCGACAGCGAATTGAACAACAGGGAGCCGTTCTTTCAGAGTTTCCCATGGGAACCCTTCCGCATTCCTACCATTTTCCTCAACGCAATCGGGTCATCAGTGGACTCTCACTCGGTGTGATTGTGACCGAAGCGACCTCGCGAAGCGGCTCCCTCATTACAGCTCGTATGGCCTTAGAGCAAAATCGTGAGATTTTTGCCGTACCGGGAAATGTGACAAATACGTTGACTCGTGGCCCTCACCGCCTTATTAAAGAGGGTGCGAAATTGGTCGAAAACCCCTTAGATATTGTGGAAGAAATTCTTCCTATGTTAGAACCCTCATTCCGTGATCATCTCGAGAAGCAGCAACTTGCGCTTAAATCCCAACCTTCCACGCCTTCATTAGGGCCAGAGGAACAACTTCTGTTTGATTGCATTTCACTTGATCCCGTTTCCCTTGACGATTTAATCTCTCAGGGTTCATATGCCCCATCCGAGGTGATGAGCATTCTCTTGTCTTTGGAGATCAAAGGGCTTATAAAGCAGATACCGGGGCTACAGTATATCCGGGTGGGTATCCAATAAAGCTCCATCAAAATTTCCTCCCATGGGATACTTTGATATCGTTAATCATACCTGATATTCATAACAGTCTATGGCTAAATCACTCGTCATCGTCGAATCACCCACCAAAGCTAAAACCCTGTCCAAGTATTTAGGGCGAAATTACCAAGTGATTGCCTCCGTCGGCCATCTTAAGGATCTGCCAAAGAGCAAACTCGGCATTGATCTTGAGCATGATTTTGAACCTCAGTACATCGTCATTCGCGGAAAAAGTAAAATTTTAAAAGAAATTAAGGATAGTGCCAAAAAAGCCAAGGAAATTTTTCTGGCTGCCGACCCCGACCGTGAAGGAGAAGCTATTGCCTGGCATATTGCGGAGGAGCTCAACGGAAATGGCCAACACGTCCATCGGGTTCTTCTGAATGAGATCACCGAAACCGCTGTGAAACGCGCACTTAAATCACCCGGCGCCATTGATATGAAAAAGGTGAATGCCCAACAAGCCCGCCGGGTGTTGGACCGCCTCGTCGGATATCTCCTCAGTCCTCTCTTATGGAAAAAAGTTCGGCGCGGCCTCAGCGCCGGCCGCGTGCAATCTGTGGCCGTGCGTGTCATCTGTGAACGGGAAGCGGAACGGGAAGCCTTTCAATCCGAAGAATATTGGACGATTACCGCAACCCTTGTCGGTCAGCATCCGCCGCCTTTCCAAGCCAGACTACATGAGATTCAGGGTGAACGAGTCACCATCCGGACCGAAGCGGAAACTCAACGAATTCTGCAGGATCTAGAGGGTGCCTCGTTTGCAGTTTCACACATTGATCAAAAAGAAAAACGCCGAAGTCCATCAGCTCCATTCATCACCAGCCGGCTCCAGCAGGACAGCGCCAGAAAACTGCGGTTTCCGGCAAAAAAAACCATGATGTTGGCACAACGCCTTTACGAAGGCATCGAGATTGGCGCAGAGGGTCAAGTCGGACTGATTACCTATATGCGGACCGACTCCCCCCGGATTGCCCCCGAGGCCTTGGAAGGCGTCCGCGGATACATACAAGATTCCTTCGGACAACCCTATCTTCCTCCTCAACCGAATGTGTACAAAACGCAAAAAGCCGCTCAGGAAGCTCACGAAGCCATACGCCCCACATCGGTGAAACGAGATCCGGAAAGCCTGCGAGGCCACTTGGAGCCAGACCTGTACAAACTTTATAAATTGATTTGGAACCGGTTTGTCGCTTCTCAAATGACGCAAGGACTCGATTTGGTCACCCAAGTCGACGTCAAAGCGAAAAATTATATGTTCCGGGCAAGTGGGACCGTAGAAAAATTCGACGGCTATCGCCGAGTCTATCGGGAGGAAATCGAACAACCCGCAGAAGGCACGTCCTCTGAAGATGACAACGGATCGACGACCAGCCTCTCATTGCCTGATCTGTCAGTCGGAGAATCAGTCACTCTCCTGGGAAACGCAGAAGAGGGGATCGTATCCAAACAACATTTCACCCAGCCTTCACCACGGTATAACGAAGCCTTACTTATTCGGGAGATGGAAGAAAAAGGGATTGGCCGTCCTTCGACTTACGCCACCATTATTTCTACCATTCAAGACCGGCATTATGTTGAAAAAGAGGAAGCGCGACTTCGGCCCACCGAATTAGGGAGAATGGTCAATGACCGGCTCGTGCGCCACTTTCCGGATGTCTTTGACGTGGAATTCACTGCGAGAATGGAAAGTGAACTGGATGGCATCGAAGAAGGTGAAAAAGATTGGGTCACTGCGGTGAGAGATTTTTATGTGCCCTTCATGAAAGACCTGGAGTCCGCGGAAGTGAATATGGAGGATCTCAAGGGCAAGGAAGAGCCCACGGATATTCCCTGTGACAAATGCGGCCGGCAGATGGTGATCAAATGGGGTCGCCATGGTCATTTCCTTGCCTGTCCGGGCTATCCGGAGTGCAAAAATACAAAAGAATTTACCAAGGATGAGGCCGGAAGCATCCAAGTTGTGGAGGCCCAGGTCGAAGCGACTGATGAAATCTGCGAGAAGTGTGGCAGCGCCATGGTGCTTAAACGCGGCCGATTTGGAAACTTCCTGGCCTGTTCACAATACCCTGAATGTAAAACCACCAAACCGTTGAAATTAGGCGTCAAATGCCCCGCCAAGGACTGCGGGGGAGATTTGGTGCAAAAGCGAACACGAAAAGGCAAAACGTTTTATTCCTGCAGCAATTATCCTACCTGCACGTTTGCGATCTGGGATCGGCCCATCAATCGCCCCTGTCCACAATGCCATGCCCCTTTTCTTATCGAAAAGATCCGAAAGCAAACGGGGAGGAAAATACTGTGCCACAACCAGGAATGCGGCTATGAGGAAACGGAGGAAAGTCAGGAAAAGAAAACAGAACAGGGTTAAGATCCAACAGCAGGCTTGATGCCTTTCTGATGTTCAAAGACTTTGATGGGCTCGCCTTGGCCTTGAATGACCTCCTCAGTCACCAAGACCTCTTTCACGTCGGTTTGTGAAGGGATATCATACATCAGATCTAACATGATCGATTCCAAGACCGCGCGAAGCCCGCGAGCCCCTGTTTTTTGTTGATACGCTTTTTTTGCAATCGCCAATAATGCCCCTTCGGCAAACTTTAATTTCACTTTATCAAACGCCAATAACTTCTGATATTGTTTGATCAGCGCATTTTGGGGTTCAGTTAAAATACGAACCAATGCCGGTTCATCCAATTGATCAAGAGCCGCCAGAATCGGCAGACGCCCGATAATTTCAGGAATCAATCCATACTGAAGCAGGTCTTCCGGTTCCACTTTGGAGAATAAGTCACCAATTTGATGTTTGCCACGAACCTGCACATCGGCGCCAAAGCCCATCCGTTTTTGGTTCAACCTCCGCTCAATGATGGAATCCAATCCCACAAACGCTCCACCACAAATAAACAAAATATTGGTTGTATTGACTTGAATAAACTCCTGATGGGGATGCTTCCGCCCCCCTTGAGGCGGCACATTGGCCACTGTGCCTTCAATCAGCTTTAACAAGGCCTGCTGGACACCCTCGCCAGAGACATCACGGGTAATCGACGGACTATCGGCCTTGCGGGTAATTTTGTCAATTTCATCAATGTACACAATGCCCCGCTCTGCGCGCTCGACTTCATAGTCCGCGGCCTGCAGCAGCTTTAAAATAATATTTTCTACATCTTCTCCGACATATCCCGCTTCAGTCAGAGTCGTCGCATCGGCAATCGTAAAAGGCACATCCAGGTATTGGGCCAGCGTCTGCGCGAATAAGGTTTTGCCTGTTCCGGTCGGTCCGATAAGCAGAATATTGCCTTTTTGGAGTTCAACATCCCCGATTGCATTTGCCGAAATTCGCTTATAGTGGTTATAGACCGCCACAGATAGCACCTTTTTAGCCCGATCCTGCCCGATAATGTAATGATTGAGATGTTGATGAATATCCGCCGGTTTGCAGAGTTTTGCTGCAATCTCCTGGCGAGACTCCTGCCAATCCTCGGAGATAATCTCATTACACAAACCGACACACTCATCACAAATATAGACCGTCGGACCCGCAATAAGCTTTCGAACCTGATCGCGGTTTTTTCCACAGAAGGAGCAACGAAGATTGGCTTCGGCCTTAGTCTGTCTCGCCATAAGAAGAGTCTCCTTCGCCCTTAATCTTAATCCTTACTTTTGGAACCTGACTTGGTTTCGTCTTTGTGGCCCTTTTCCTGACTTCGGACAATGACCTCATCAATCAATCCGTACGCTTTGGCTTCTTCCCCAGACAAAAAATAATCCCGTTCCGTGTCTTGAGCAACTTTAGCCAGCGGCTGTCCGGTGTGAAACGCCATAATCTCATTCAATCGTTCACGGATTTTTAAAATCTCCCGGGCATGAATGTCAATCTCCGTGGCCTGGCCCTGAAATCCGCCCATGGGTTGATGAATCATCACGCGTGCATTCGGAAGGGCAAAACGCTTCCCTTTGGTCCCTGCCGTTAATAACAACGCGCCCATGCTCGCCGCTTGTCCTAAACAGATGGTGTTGATCGGCGATCTCACATACTGCATCGTATCATAGATTCCCATTCCGGCAGTCACACTTCCGCCAGGGGAATTGACATATAGATGAATGTCTTTTTCCGGATCTTCCGCTTCCAAAAACAGCAGCTGGGCTATCACCACATTCGCGAACACATCATCAATAGGGGCCCCTATAAAGATGATCCGGTCTTTCAATAGACGGGAATAAATATCGTAAGCCCGTTCACCTCGATTCGTTTGTTCAATAACCATCGGAATGAGCATTCCCTGGGACCTCCTCGTTTTTAAAATATGTATCGGTTACAGGATCGGAAAACGTTTTTTCGGGATGGGTAAATGACTCCTTATCCCTGAATCACAGCATTTTGATACACGAACTGCAAGGCTTTTTCCGCTTTCATCCGTTCGCGGAACTCCTCCTGAGCCCCCTGACCTCCTGCTTCCACCATGCGTTGAATTTCTGCAACCGGAAGTTTCAAGGAGGTCGCCAGTTTTTTAATTTCGGCCTTGACCTCATCCTCAGTGACATGGAGATCTTCCTTTTGGGCAATCGCATCAAGAATCAAGCTCAGCTTCACACGCCGCTTGGCTTCCGGGTGCAGCTCTTGTTGAAGCCGTTTGGCCTCTTCTTGTAAACGAATGGGCTCCTCCAGATCATCTTCCCGATGAGCATGGCGATGTTCCTTGAGCATTTTTTGCCGGACGAGCGTTTGTAGCTCCCGTTCAATCAAAACCTCGGGAATTTCGAAGTGATGCATCTGCACCAGACGCTCGATGACTTGATCTTTGTATCCTTCTTCGATGTCCTGTTTCAGAAAATTATCCAATTGGGTTTTGATCGTGGTTTTTAAGTGTTCCAGTGAATCGTATTCGCCGCAATCCTTGGCGAATTCATCATCCAAGTCGGGTAATTTCTGTTCTTTGACGGCGTCGACTGTCACCCTGAGAACCATCGTTCTCCCCGCGAGGTGGGTATCAGGGTGATTGGCGGGGTAGGGCTGCGGGACCTCAATTGTGTCCCCGGCTTTTTTCCCGATCAAATACTCATCTAACTCCACGCCCAGAATCGGAGACTTGGATCCGACTTGATGGAGATGCCCTTTTTTCTGAGTCCCTTCCAACGGCCGGTCATCCACAAACCCCTCGATGGACAACACCGCATGCAATTCTTCCCGAAGAGGAGTTCCTTCAGGAACCGCGTCGAGTTGGGCATGTTGCCCACGCAGGGTCTGCAGAGCCTTTTCTACCTGATCATCCGTGATGGTGCGGGCATCCCGTTTCAATGAAATAGGATTCGGTGGTCGATAGTCCCTCAATTGAATCATGGGCTTTATTTCCACGGTAGCCGTGAAGGTAAACGCCGTATTGGGCTTGACTGTCATCCGTTCCAAGGGTGGAATCTCAACCAAAATCGGGACCACTCCGGCTTCTTTCACAGCCCGTTGGTAATAATCCGGCACCAACCGTTGGACCACGTCTTGCTCCACAAGTTGCGCATACCGTTTTTCTAATAATTCCACCGGGGCTTTGCCCGGTCGAAATCCAGGAATTTTAGCTTGACGCCTCAGCTGGGCATAAACCTTTTGAAACTCACTTTTGACGGCTTCTTCGGGAACTTCAATTTTTAAAGACCGTTTGACCGGCCCGAGTTCTGTCACTTCTAACTTCATAAGACGATTCATCCTTGTAAAAACGCCCGATTAAGACTGATAATGTTGAAAAAAATGGTGCGAGAGGGGGGACTTGAACCCCCACGGTTACCCACGAGATCCTAAGTCTCGCGCGTCTGCCAGTTCCGCCACTCTCGCTCGTAACCGCTTTCGCCTCACTCAATAAGGTCGAGAGGACTTTCCCAATCTAGACATCAAGGTGGAGGAGAAGACCGCCTGTACCGAATTCTATTATAAAACGTCCATCTCCTTCAGGCCATCCTAAAATGCAGTCAATGAAAATTCTCCTCTTGGGAGGCCCGTGGCAGGCAAAAAAAAACTTGAAAGGGACTGGTCAATGCTTGTCCCGAGGATCGACGAGGGAAGGCCCGCCTTCTGACCCGACCAGCTCCGGCACGCCAAGACATGCCTATTCCCGTGGCAAAGCCGCACGGAATCGTGAGGAGTAAAGGAGAAAAGATGTATTCGGCAGTTTAAAACCATGCATCTTTTGAGTCCTACTTCTTACCCCTCACGCCTCACTTTTCACTTTTTACGGGCCTTGGAACACCGCTGGCAGGATCTGTTAACACTAGAGTATTTCCTCTTGCTAGACTTGAGAGAGTCGGGTAAGGTAGGGCCCTATGACATTGAAGCAGCTCTATCAAGATATTTACCAGAAATTTCTGGAAAAAAAAGATCGGTATCAGGGGTACGATTTTCAAGAATCGCCCGTGGGATCCGCGACTCCCCCCTCCCCAACTTTTGCGGAAAAATTAAAACCGTGGACCTTGAACCGTCCCAGCCGGCTAAAAAAGATCAGGCAGGCACGTGATCAGCGTCAACAGGACATCATCAATATAAAATCCCCACCTCCGGCAAATCGGTAAGAACTGCGGAGCAGCCTCTCCCCTCATGCAGGGTTTCTTTCAGGCAACAGTTCGATTATACCGACAAGCCCTGCTCGCCTCGATCCAATCTTTTGCACGGGCTTGGATCCTTATCCCCGTCCTTATGGGCTTTGCCCTGGGCCTGGTAATCGTCACCTCCCTCATCGCTCCCCTTGGAATGATCGGAGGATTCATCCTGGGCGCGCTCAATGCCCTCGTCATTGGGGCCACTCTCAGTCTTACCGAGCAGGCTGTCCTTGGCGCCCGGCGCGTGACTTGGCAGGATATCCCACACAGTATAGGCCAATACTTCTGGGACGTCATTTCCGTTGGTTTTATGGTGTGGTTCCCCTTGTTATTCCTCGAAATTGGACTCCAGGCCAATCCGTATCAACCGCTGATTGTCGCAGCGATTTTTTTCTTAATTTTTGTGCTGTTCAATCCAGTGCCCGAAGTGATCTACCAGAGCCGGACCGGATCCGCCCTCGAAGTCGTTCGGGAAAGTTATGAATTTGTCGTTGAAAATTGGATCGAATGGTTCCTGCCAGCGGCCATCGCCTTCGCCCCATTTGGGCTCACCTTTTTCTTCCAGATGTCCAGCCAGGCGGGAAGGCGTGGAGGGTTAGACTTCTGGCATCTCATCACTTTGCCCTTTACCGTTTTATCCGAATGGCTCTCTTTTTTAGGAATATCTTCCGACGTGAGTTTTCTCATCGTCCTGGTGCTCACCCCCATTGTGACCGTGTTCATGCTGCTCTTTCGGGGCCATTTGTTTGCAGCCCTGCATCGAACTTCCCGTCGCCAACGGATGTTCCAATCCCGAACATCCTGATTCTCTCACCTGTTGGGCAAGAGCAACTTGCTCAACTCTCTCTTAGGGATTGTTCAAACATTCAACCATTCTTTCAAGCGCGATTGTATCTAAGGGATTTCTCACATCACCGAAAGACAAGGAATGGTCAAAAAGCCTGTTCACCTACGAGCAGGGGCAACGGCGAACCAGGTTCAGAAAAAAATCCCGCACGGAATCGTAAGAAGTAAGGGGTGAGACGTCAGGGTGGGATTGGGAAAAAACACGCGCCACATTCTTTCTCCTCACGGTTCATTTTGTACCAACCATGAAACCGCCGCTGGGGGATATTTTCAACATCCCCGACCGGTTGCTTGTCGCCCCCAGACCCCCATGGTAATATGGGACCCTTTCACCAAACAGACCACAGCCACAAGTGAGAGAACAATTGATGTGGGATTTATAAATATCCCCTCCAAAAAGGATTTGGCTTCATAATAAAGGTTCATTCGCCGGAATACCGGGTAACCAATCGCGGAGAGGTGCGAGAGCGGCCGAATCGGCGTGACTGGAAATCACGTGTGCCAGCAATGGTACCGACCGTGGGTTCGAACCCCACCCTCTCCGCCATACTTGGTCCGCCATCGCCATGAGGGTGCCGATTTCCTGAGTCGGTTTCCTCCCCGGTCCATGATGCGATGGATCATCGAGACTGCACTTAGGGGCTGGGCCCTGTGCAACAGAATCCTGCGAACCCCGCCAGGTCCGGAAGGAAGCAACGGTAAGTGGGCGAGTCTGTGTGCCGCAGGATCACCTGGCCCCGACTAACTTTGAGGAGTGCATCCGTGCCTTTTAACCGGTAGTCAGCCCTCAAAGATGATGAACGAAGTCCCATTTCCTGCATAACCCTGATTATGGAATTCCAAGTTTCAGCTCGAAAATACCGCCCAACCAGCTTCAACGAAGTCCTGGGGCAGGCTCATGTCGTGCAAACGCTTATCAATACGATCGACCGCAAGCGGGTGGCCCATGCCTATGTCTTCTCCGGCATGCGGGGAGTCGGAAAAACCACCGTCGCCCGCATATTGGCTAAATCCCTCAACTGTGAACAGGGCCCTACCAGCCGCCCCTGTGGAACCTGCCCAAGTTGCGTGGAAATAACTCGTGGCAATTCCGTCGATGTGATTGAGATTGACGGGGCTTCGAATACCGGCGTGGACGATGTTCGGGAACTTCGGGAAAATGTCAAATTTGCACCGTTTCATGGCACCTACCGGGTCTACATCATTGACGAAGTCCACATGCTTTCCAACTCAGCCTTCAATGCCCTGCTCAAAACGTTGGAAGAACCGCCGAGTCATTCCGTCTTTATTTTTGCGACGACCGAAGTTCATAAAATTCCCGCCACCATTCTTTCCCGCTGTCAGCACTTTACCTTTCGACGAATTTCCCGTTTTGAAATCATCAAACAACTGCGCCACGTCGCGACACAAACCGGCGTGACCGTGGAAGATCGAAGCCTATCGGCCCTGGCTCGAGCCAGTGAAGGAAGCATGCGAGACGCGTTGAGCCTTCTGGATCAGGCCGTATCCTTCGGCGGAGAGCACATACAGCATGAAGATTTAGAAGTGCTGATCGGGTCCGTGCCCGATGAACTCGTCCGGCTCATGATTGAAGCCATTCTCGGTCACCAGGCCTCCCAAACCATGTCTCTCGTGGGACAGTTGATCGATCAAGGGTTTGATGTCCGAGTGTATTGCCGGGAAATATTGGAGCGATTTCGAAATCTGCTGGTGGCATGCGTGGTCTCGTCACGCCCACAGGTACAAAGCCTCCTTGAATTAGGAGACGAAGAAGTCGATCTGGCCATTGCGCAAGCCCGGCAACTCTCCGAGCCCTATTTGCAAGCCCTTTTTGCCATTTTCTCGCGAACAGAGGACGGTCTCCGGGGAAGTTCGCACCCACGATTCCTCATAGAAGCCGCAGTGGTGCGAGCAGCCCTTCTCGATCCCGTCACCGTGACTTCCATCGGAATCGAACAGAAAGCCAGCGCACCGCCTCAATCCGCTCCACAAACAAAAGCTTCGCCACCTGTTGCATCGGCTCCTGCTCCCGCAAGACCTGCCAAGATCCAGGCGCCCACGGAAAAACCGGTGGCTACTCCAAACCAGCCACGTCCCAAGCCCAGTGGTGGAGCAACGAATATGTTTCCCTCCCCAACACCCCCAGGTGAGGGAAAACCGGTGGCGCCAAAAATTGCGTCCGCCAAGGGAGAACCCTCCAGGCCATCACCCCAAACAGTCGCTCAGCCCTCGTCGGCCCCCCCGGTGACGTTAAACTGGGAACAGGTGGTCGAACGGGTGATCGACGACCATCCGAATATCGGGAGTTTCCTGGAGAAGGGGAGTGTCGTGACCATGACCGCAGACCAAGTCGTCTTGGGATATACCAAAAGAGATTCGATCGCTCGCTGGCGAACCGACAAACCTGAAAATCGCATTCTTATTGGTCAAATATGCGAGGAATACACCGGCCGCCCCATGAAAATCCAAGTCATTGAATTTCAAGACGGCCAAGACCACCCGCCTTCGATCGGTGAATTACGAGCAAAAAAAAAACTCGAACACGACCAGGATCTGATTGAAAACGTGAAAGCCCACCCCCTGGTAAAACAGGCATTAGAATTGTTTGGTGGGCAAGTAGTATCGGCCCAAAGAATCCCGCAAAAAGAGGAGGCAAGCTAATGTCAAAAAATCCATTCTCCAATATGGGCAATTTATTGAAACAAGCCCAGGCCATGCAGGAAAAAATGGGAAAAATTCAAGAGGAGGCCGCCACGAAAACCGTCGAGGCCTCAGCAGGAGGCGGCATGGTGACCGTGCAAGCCAACGGGGCCATGCAAATTACCAAGTTGACCATCGATCCGGAAGTGTTGAAATCCGGTGACCATGACATGCTGCAAGATTTAATCGTGGCCGCGTCCAACGAGGCATTGCGAAAGGCCAAAGAGCTGATGGCCGAAGAAATGAAATCCCTCACCGGAGGGATGGGCATTCCCGGTATGTTTTAACTAGCAAGTGAGGTTCATCGTGCTGGAAACCACTACGACAAAAAACACCAGAGTCAATGGCCAGTCTCAAGGTCTTGTTGCTCGTCTCAGCCGGGAACTCGTGCGGTTGCCGGGCATTGGACAAAAAACTGCCCAACGCTTGGCCTTTCATCTCATGAAAACGGACAAGGAAGAGGCGCTTCGACTGGCGGATGCCATTCGTGATGTAAAGGAACGGGTCTCCTTCTGTACCCAATGCCGAAATATCGCCGAAGGCCCGCTCTGCGAGATTTGCCTGGACCCGAAACGGGACACCACCACCATTCTCGTGGTGGAAGAACCCAGTACTTTGCATGCCATCGAACAAAGCCGCGCCTTTCGAGGCCTGTATCACGTGCTCTATGGAGCACTCTCTCCTCTGGACGGAATCGGGCCGGCAGATATCCGCACACATGATCTGGAAAACCGTGTCCAGAATGGAGAATTCAAGGAAGTCATCGTAGCCACCAATCCCACCATTGAGGGAGAGGCCACCGCGATTTACCTGACCAAGCGGTTGAAACCGCTGGGTGTGAAGGTCTCCCGTATAGCCTATGGCATTCCAGTGGGCATGGACATCGAATATGCCGATGAAGTCACCCTTCTGAAATCCATCGAAGGCCGACGCGATCTCGGGTAGCGAAAAGGAAGGTCACCGTTTCGCCAAGACCTTCTGTTCGATTTGTTCGAATTGTTGGGGAAAGAAGCCTAACCACATCCCGACCTGCCGGATCTCATCCCGCCATTTCCTCTCATAGGCTCCTTCAGCCAACGCAAACGTGATGAAGTCCGTAAGGGTCTGACTGACTTTTTGCTCTCCCACGCCATCCGCAAACAATTTGGGGATCGTGAACCCTTGCGACAAGCGAAGGAGATTATCTTTTTCTTGAGAGGGAAGATCCAAATGGCGAAGAACTGCACGAAGCCGCTTGAAGTCAGGATCAAACGCCCGTTCAATCGCACAGGCAAAAAGGCCACCAAGATTATAGCGCTCAGTGGGGGAAAGCGGTTCCGCTTGCGTCTTCGGCTTGCCTGATCGAAGCGAGGTTGAAACTGGACGACTTGGATTCCTGGTGGCCACCTTCTTTGTGTTGGCCGACCCTTCCTTCTTTTTAGAAACCGAACTCTTTTTCTTTGTGACAACAGATTTTTGAGCAGACGTTTTTTTGGAGACTGCTTTTTTCGAGGAACCGGTTGGTTTCTTTAAGGAAGCCTTTCCCTTCCCTTTGGGTTTTGACGCGGCTTTTACAGCCTTTCCTTTCTTCGCAGTCCCCGAACTCTTGGAAGAAGAGGCCGGTTTGGCTTTGTTGGCTACAGATTTTTTCTTCGAGACCTTTTTCGTGGAAACTTTAGGAGATGCCTTGCGAACGGGTTTCTTCTTGGCCATGCAAAGTCCTTTCTATGGAGAAGTAAAAAAACCAACCAAACGACGGGTCAGAAGAAAAATGATAGCCTTTCCCGCAAGCTCCAGCAATATGTTAGGAATGAAGGAGCCCAATCGAACAACATCCCTGGAATGACGTTGTCTGGTATTCGAGGCTGAGCCCCTTTATCAGCGCGCTCTAGCCATTCGGGAACAGGTCTTGGGGCCTACTCACCCCGATGTTGGTCAAAGCCTCAACAATTTGGCCGCGCTCTATAATAACCAAGGGAAGTATGCCGAGGCCGAACCCCTCTGTCAGCGTGCCCTCACCATTTTTGAAGAAGTTTTGGGATCAGAACATCCCACCTCGCAGATGGTGAGAGAAACCTATGAAGATGTGCTGAAAAAGATGGAGAGTGAGAAAAGTTGAAAACCAACAACCGAGGAACAGGATGGTCAAAATGAACCTTCAGCGCGACCGTAGCGAGCGAAGGGACGAAACGTACTCGTGTACGTTGAGTTCCTAAACGAAGCGGGAACAACGCTGAGGACCATTTTCACCATCCTATTAAGGAGAGACGCCGCTTTTCAGGACAATTTCGCAGATATGATCCAGCCGTTCGATATGCTCGTAGGCAGACCAGGGGTCGTGTGCTATGGAGCAGACTCCGTGGTTGGCCTGACCGACAATATCGTAGTCCCCCGCAGGATTCGCTGCCGTCACTCCCAGAGCCTTGGCTGTGGCCTCGCCGAGTTCCTTGCTGATAGCCGGAAGGGCAGGGACAGCCGGACCAATACGGGTATAACGGTAAATCTCGGGAAAATCTTTGCAGATTTTCTGCAGGTCGAATCCTCGATACATGGCCGCGACCACGTGGGTTGGATGCACATGCACCACCGCACGGGTCCGAGTCATCCCTCTGGTCAACAGGTAATGCATGTGCAGTTCCCCAGACGGGTTCGTGCCGGGCGGGATCTGCAAATGGCCGTTGGCCAATTTTATTTTGACCATGTGTTCCGGGTGGACGATCGTCTTCCGCCAGCCTGAAGGAGTGACATACAGATACACACTCCTCGCACGCCGGAGGCTACAGTTGCCATCCCGTGAAGTAATCCAGCCTCGTTCGTAACAACGTCGTAGGACATCTCCAATTGCGGTAATCATCTCGTTTCTCCTTTCGCCCGGGTCATCGTCTGTCCATCGTGAGGTGTAACCGGAAACGTTCGTCTCCAAACCGGGGAGTAGAAGGTTCCCCTTTCTGGCCCAACCTCTTATTAACAGGAGAGTATAATTGATACATCTCGCTGTTTGAAGGTTTAGCTACGTGACAACAATTTTCAAGAGGTATTTTTATCATCATTCAGATCATTTCATTCGCCGTCCGCCTATGAGAGCTCTCCTGTGAGGATTTTTCATTCCAGGACGATAGTTGGCTATTCCGGGCGTGGTCTCGGCGGGTTCAGCCAAGAGAAAAGAGGCGGGGAAGGAAATGTGCTTGGTCTTGATGATATTGTTGGGCACGCATGCATCCCTCGCTACAGTTGTTCGACCGCATAGCCCTTTTCTTTAAGAACCGTCACGAGGCCTTCCTTCCCCAGCAGGTGCAGCGTCCCTACAACAATGAAGACCGGTTTTTGTTGTTGCAAGGCTTGCTCAATGTGAGGCAGCCAGTTCTGATTGCGGCTGACAACAAGGGCCTGATACAGCTCGGGATACTCTCGCATCCCTTCTAGTAACCGTTCCAAATCCTTAATATTGCCTTGAGTCCAGGCATCGACCATCACCTTGATTCGGGCTTCGATGCTTTTGAGGTCTTCCAATGACTGCAGAAGAAATAATTCCTGAATCGGCGTCGACAGGTTATCAAACAACCCGAGTTGAAATTCGACGCTCTCTAAGCCCTTGATGTCTTTTCCTGCCTCTTGTGCTTTTTAAAAAAATGCCGGTCCACACCAAAGGCCGCTTTCGAACCCGAGTTTCCGAAGTTCCAACGCGGTGACGGCCGTGGCCGCCATCCAGGGTTTCATGCGGTGGAAATTCTCAATATTGAAACCAAGCTCCGCGAAATGGGCCTTAGCCGCTTCATAACTGTCTGTCGACAACACCTGTTGTAAATTCTGTCCATTGAGATACAGGCCCTTTTTCAGGACTTGCATTTGGGAAAGAGGAGAAGACAATCCATCGAGATCTACCTCAAACATGACTGTGGAAGCCTGGTTGAATGCCTCATACAGATGGTGATCCAATGGGTAGTGCTTCTCTTGGAGCACATGGATGGAACCCAGTAAATAAATGGTGTTGTGAGACGATTGGACCTTCCACAGAATGTGGTGGTTCCGGGAAACAGCAACTTCTTGGGGGTCCGCCAGAACCGGTGCCCCTCCACCCCACAACACACTGACAAACAACAGCACGATACACGTCCTAATCCAGGGTGTGCTCATTCCGGAAGCCTTTCCGTAAAAGGTCAATGTGAATCTTCGCGAAGGAAGGAGGAGCATTTCCGAGGAAGCCGTCGCCTCCTTCAGTCCTGCTTCGGGCAATGATGAAAAGGGCTTGAGAATGGCTTTTCGGAATAATACACAAACATCGTTGATTGAAACACAAGAGAGAGGAAGATCCAGAGAAATCCCCCAACCCCATGCCTGAAAATACGCTTATTCGGGGGAGAGATATGGAAAACCTACAGGTCTGGCCAGAGGAAAACGCAACCACCACCATTGAGGAGGAATGCGTTGATGAGTGGCATGGCTACAAAAACTCTGGATAGTGGCCCCAGCTCCCGGAGAACACAAACTCCCTTAAAGATTTACGGGACCGTGGCGCCAATTCCCGTTCACTGAGCGAATCCGGCAGGTTTTTGGAGTCTCCCTGGTACCCAATGGCGATCCCAGTCACAGCTTCATATCCAGCGGGAAGTGAATAGCACTCGCGAATGTTGTCGGGAAGAATGCCGGCCATTTGATGTATCGCCAGGTCCATGGCAGTGGCCTGCACGACCAGATTTCCCACCGCCAATCCGACATCATGGTAGGCATGACGGTTCACCTGGCCATTATGATCAAAATGTATTTTGGCAACCGTGAGCATAAGCAGGGGAGCCTTTCGAGCCCAGATTTGGTTCCCCTCTCTCAAACAACTGAGAAGCTTTTGGTGTTCCGCAGGATGATCGGTTGTCGCCATAATGAAGGCCCAGGGCTGTTCGTTGAAAGAGGAGGATGCCCATCGAGCCGCTTCCAGCAAGCTTTGGATTTTTTCTCGTTCTACCGGTTGATCCGCAAAGGCCCTTGGACTCCATCTCCGGCTTAACAGCTCATGAATATGAAACTGGATGTCCGCTGGTTTTTCCATGGGTTCTGGCGAAAGCCTCAACTCCGCCTATTGATGACCCTGTCTCAAGGAAGACGCCACTGGCCGCATTCTTGTGGTTCCGGAATGCACCAGGCGGTCTCCTTCACCAGGGTCAATTGGAGTCTGTGCGGATGCGGACGTAATCCATAGGAGAGATCGAGATCTGATGTGTCCGTGTTTCCCCCACATGAACAGTCATCGGGGTCAGCCGCATTGGCATACAGCAATTCCATGAATTCATGGTCCCAAAAATAACGATCGGTCATCGTTTCAAAATCCACCAGCCCAAAACGATATCCCCCCAACATAATGAAAGGCACCAATCCGTCGTTGACTTGATCGTTATGCCACACACAATAATTCTTGAGGCATTCATACACCAGAAGCCAATGATAGTCGGTGAGTCGATAGACCGTTGATGCCTCATTGGCCACAAGCAATTCCTCGAGCGTGATGAGTGCGCTATAGGGGGTAAACATCGTCCCCAGCACCGGATACCCCACCAGCCAGGCGTCATCATCATTCGCCGAAGAAATGCGCCGGACTCCTTGAAGCTCCCAGTGGAGAGCATGCTTCACAAACGCGATAAACACAGAATCAGGTTGAGTCCGGAAATACAGCATCGGTCGGCTCTCCAGCAGATGAACTTGCGCTAATCTTCTTGAAGCGCTTTTTTAACCAGATCCGTGATGGTTTGCAACTGGAAAGGCTTATTGAGGGTGTATTGTGCCCCTAAACGGCGCGCGAGGTCCAACAAATTCAGTTTTGCCCGTTCACTTCCGCCTGACATCGCAATGATTTTGACCTTCGGGAATTCGCGTCGCAAATCCAGAATGGTCTCAAGCCCCTCTTTCTCGGGCATAAGGATATCTAAAATAATCAAGTCGGCGGGATGGCTGCGATACCCCCTGATACCTTCGATTCCATTCAATGCACTTTCAACGGTATATCCCTCTTCTTCCAGAACCTGTTTCAACAGGGCGCAAACCTGCCGATCATCATCAACAACAAGAATGGTCGCCATCGCTTTGACTCCTTCTCCGCCCCAATCCACATCGTCTTCTTCTTCATGAAATCTCAAGGAAAAGACCCTCTGCGGAACGTGCGATCAACTTTGGCATCTCCATGAAAAATAGTTTTGTCCAAACTCAAAAATATCCGGATTTTATCTCAAACGTGATCCTCCCCAATGAATAATTCTTTTCTTTTTTACCGTATTGTTGAATGGCCATCTGCGAACCGCCTGCGCCTGCATTTCGTTTAAAATTTCATGGCACACAGTCGCCTAACAGATCCCTTTCTTTTCCGTTCACCTCCTACTGAGACTCAAGGTCCGGCCAACGGGGAGGATGTTTTGTCGAGCACATGGCGAATAATGGGAACCAGGTCCCGAATGGCCAATGGTTTCATCAAATAGGCCTGAATACCCAATGCCTTCGCTTTTTCCGCAGACATGACATGACTGAATCCCGTACACAGAATGATGGGCAGGTCAGGGCGAATTCGCAAGAGTTCTCGGGACAAGGCCTCCCCGGTCAAAGCCGGCATAGTTTGATCGGTAATCACAAGATCAAAGCGGTGAGGGTCTTGCCGGAACACATTCAGCGCTTCTACGGAACTCGTGTACACTTCCACTGTATACCCCAGTTGGGTGAGAAGTTCCTTCCCAAGATGCACAATCGTCTCTTCATCATCCACGAATAAAATCGTTTCTTTCCCAATCGGAATGGGGCCTTGCTCAACAACACGTTCCCAGACCGGTGTGGGAACAGTTGGGAGATACACTTCAATCTTTGTCCCCTTGTTCACGACACTATCAATCACAATGGCCCCTCCATGACCAGTGACAATTCCATGGGCCACGGCCATCCCCATTCCTGACCCCTCTCCAATAGGTTTAGTGGTAAAGAAGGGATCAAAGATCCGTTCAAGAATCTCAGGAGTTATGCCCGAGCCGGTATCTTTCACCGTCAACCGAACATGCGGGCCAACCTGTAATCCCGAAATCATTCTTGCCAGATCCTCCGTGACCTCCACATCTTCCAATGCGATCTTCAGAATCCCGCCGGTTTCTCTCATAGCATATTCGGCATTGGTGCATACATTGATGATGACCTGATGCATTTGAGTCGGATCCGCCAGAATAGTGGCCTCTGTTTTCAGAGATTGACGGATCTCAATCGTAGAGGGAATGCTGGCTCGTAATAGTTTGAGGGCTTCCCGCACAACCATGTGAATGGGCGTGGGCTTCTTTCCCTGACCGGCTTGACGACTAAATGTCAAAATTTGAAGAACCAAGTGCTTGGCCCGGTGTCCAGCCGTCAGCACTTCCTGAAGATTCCGTTGAGTACGACTTCCCTTTGGCACTGTAGCCAACGCCAGTTCGGTGTAGCCCATAATCGCCGTTAAAATATTATTAAAATCATGGGCGATGCCACCCGCCAGCGTCCCAATGGCTTCCATGCGGCTTGATTGGCGAAATTGCCGCTCGGTTTTCGTGAGGGCTTCTTCAACGCGCTTCTGCTCTGTAATGTCCTCCGCCACTCCCGCAAGGCGGAGAATTTCCCCATATTGGTTTCGAATAGGGAACGTTCGTGTCCGCACCCACCGTACTGAGTTATCCGGCTTCACAATCCGGTATTCCCCCTGAAAGCCAGCCACATCCGCCTCAGGTTGGAGCGTCAGGAGTCGCTCCCGGTCTTGAGGATGAACGGCATCCCACAGACTTCGGGGATTTTCGAGAAGACTGGCACAACTCCGACCCCAAACAGTTTCATAGAGAGGACTGACATAAAAAACCTTAGACTGGTCAGGGGCAGAGACCCAGAAGACCTCCTTGATATGTTCCGCAAGTTGCCGAAACCGCTCTTCCCGCTCTTCCAATGCCGCAGTCCGCTCTACCAGGGCCCTCTCCAGTTCTATAGTATATTGGGTGATCTGATCCCGGAACGCTCGACGAATATGACCAAGCAACTCGGATGGCGATACCGCCTTTTCGAGGTAGATGGAGGCGCCCCCATTCACGGCTTTTTGGGCTGAATCCAAGCTGGCAAAAGCGGGATTCATGATCACCCGGATCCGTCCATTCATCGACTTCAAGAGATGAACCAATTGGATTCCCGAGGCATCTGGCAACTGCAGATCGACCACAGCTACGGAAAATTTTTCACATTTCGCACATTCCAAAGCCTCCGCTACCGTAGCGGCACCCACCACATGGTAGCCTTCCTCACCTAACAATTCGACGAGCGTTTCCAACTGACCAGGGTGATCTTTCACAATGAGGATACGTAACCATTCACTCCGATTCGTCATACGTCCCTCCCTTTTGCATACTGTCCAGAATCGTTTACGTTAACGCTCAGGATCTGTTCAAAGGCTTGATCATGACTTCCCCTCGAAGCTTATGACCCGGAAGTGCGCTGAACCACTCCCAACAACGCATGAAAATTCATGGGCTTTTACCCCACCGTACAGGCGGATGGCCTCACAGCCTTTTTGGCAATACACATGCACCCGTCTTCCTCCACCCGCTTACGAGGGCGAAGAGACTTTAATCAGCACGATTTCACTGTAGATTTTTTACCCCCCAAGCTTCCATACCACATGGGAAGAAGGAGCCACAGTGCCCCGATAGCTTTGCAGCCAAAGCCTATCCTGAATACGGCCGGCTTCAGCTGCATATTGTTTTCATCGTCGACGATTAAGAAATTCTTTTTCCCCCCTTGCTGGGATTGAATTGGAAATTCCGGGGCATTCCGAAGAACAGTCACTAATAATTTTCCCCCTAATCCGAGCCCATCATACCAATCCGCGCATGAATGGTCACGCCCTTGCCCATCAACAGGATAGCGCGGGAGTCGAATAACGAAGGTCATATTCAGGTGAGTCCAGCCAGCCAAGTCAATAGTCCCTTCTTGCCTTTTTGCCATTTGCCGGCAAATGGTGAGTCCCAATCCGATCCCCAGAAGCTTCCCGGTAAACACGAGATCAAAAAGCTGAACCCGATCTTTAACAGATATCCCTTTTCCTAAATCTTGAATATACCCTTCATCGTTCCTATCGTTGTGCCGAACAATGATTTTCATGATACCTTCACCGGGTGTGTTCCTCTGGCCATGCTGAGCAGATTGGCACTGTTCCCCTCACTATGGGTAATTTCTTTTTCCGCCATTTGAATATGGTGGCATCCTTTCACATCCTTGTTCCCCACACGGAAAGTTCCCGATTGTTCCACAATCGCCAGACTCAAGAATTGAGAATGACTTTTTTGAATGGTCTCTAAGAATGCACGCTGATGCTCGGCATCTGCTGACGCAATAGGGGAAATTGGTAGTGCAAATGGACATCACGATACCGCTCATCTAAGGCAGAAGATATCTTGTCGGCGATATCTGTCGCGGCCAAGGCTTGGCCTTGGCCGCCATTTTTCACCAACTCAATCTCAATGACAGACAGCGTGATCCCCGCAAAGGAGAGGACCACATCTATCGTCAAGGGTAAAAAGGAGGGTGGAACGAACGGCGTGCAGGCGGAAGGGAGGCTAAAATATTGTATTCCCCTTCCAGATTGAGGTGAGAAAAAACGCAAGTGATTGAATGAATATCACTGTTGATCGCTAAAGCCTCGTGTCGTGTTGCCTTCTATCCCTCCCCACCCATTGACTTCTCCTTTGAGGAACCGGCCTTCAACGCTGACGCAATCTCATCTTGAATCCCTTGAGCGGCATTCCGCCGGCTGGCAGCATCGCGAATGGGCCGCCCAACCACTAAATAATCCGCCCCGGCTTGAATGGCGTCAAAGGGAGTCAAGGAACGTTGATGTTCATGGGTGTTCTGACCGGCTGGTCGCACGCCTGGGGAAACAATGAGTGCTTGCTCGCCAAACCGTTCTCGCAGGATTCTGACATATTTTCCAGAGGCGATGAGACCATCGCACCCTTGGGCCATCGCCATATCGGCCCGCCACAAAACATAGTCGTCCAAAGAGTGAAAACGTGCGGGATCTTCTGCATGAGCACTCAACAAACCGATGTCTTGAAGATCTTTCCCCCCCCAACTTGAAAGGAGAGGGACGGTCAAAATTTTCATTGGCCGGTCGCCTCGCCCAAGCACTGCGGCTTTAGCTGTCGCATGATTCCCCAAAATAGTGAGAAAATCGACACCAAGGTCACCCGCCAAATTCACCGCTCGACGCACGGTTTCATCGATATCGTTCATCTTAAGATCTAAAAAGATACGGCAATTCCGTGCGCGTAATTCCTCAATGAAATCGACATTAACAGCCAAAAACAATTCCAAGCCGATTTTATAAAACCAGACAACACCATCCAAATCCTGCACATACTGGCGAGCCTCCTCTAGAGAGGGAACATCAAGCGCCACAATTAACCGTTCCTGGATGGGGATTAAGGTCTTCATTCTCGATTCACCAAGAGCACTCCAGCATTTATCCAACCTTTCATGCCAGGGCCTGTTGAGTCTGTTCACAGCCCAATAAGAAGGTAGCCGGAGAAACCATTGACGCAGCTTCGCTTTGGTTGCAGACCGCACCACTCACCCATGGCATTACGATTAAGGGAGTGTTGAAAAATGCCGCCGTGCCTTCGCCGGAGCGGCTTCGCGTCTACGCGCTGAAGCGCTTCGACGCGCAAGCGTGCAGGTCGCCCCTTGGCCGTGCTCACGTACTCTTTCGTATGCTCCGCCCGTCCAAGGGCTGCGGCCTTCCCTTCGAGGGCCTCAGGACAGGTCTGGAAGGACATTTTTGAACACTCTCGTATTTTTTCGTATGGTTCTCGGGTACCCACAGGTGAATCAACAGGTAAAATATTGCAATTATTCAACACCCCCATTAGACAAAAATTTTTCACAAAAAAAACTCCGGCAGAGTGCCATAACCAACGTTTAAACTCAAGGGAGACCGAACCTTTGTCATTCTTTCCATTAATGATTGAGGTGAACCATTTCCATAAAGCCCGCCGGACCTGCCTGGAAACTCTTTAGCTCGTCCATCGCACGCTTCCCTCCGTTCCAGACATCAACCTAGGATTTTCTACTCTCACTCCTTTCGTGCCAAATCGAAGACACCATCTAGGAGCCTGTCGGACTTAGGAAGAATCGGCTGCAAAAGTGTCTAAGCGGTCCATATTTCGCCGCTTTCTTGGACCATAATCCCACTATTGGCCGGCGAAATCGTCAAAATCTGGCCTCGCTCAGCCGCTTTTTCGCTCTCGATTCCCCAAGTGCGACAGGCTCCTAGCAATGGTTCTGTATCTATTTGGATAAATGGGTGTATCCAAACAGATATCGAACAATCATTTTCTCATCTCTAAATTTCTTTCACCCATAGACCGTTTACCGCGAACTTTTTCCGAAATCCCGAATTCGTCCAAAGACTTATCTCATGACAGTACAAACCAATACCGTTGATGGTACATAGGTTGCTTGTTCCCTCTTCATTAGCCCATTCTCACGATCATCCGTCTCACAAATGAGGGAACACCGGTTCCCCCGACATGAGGGTATGCTTTGCCGAATACCTCTTCCCTCTCATCCTCTTCCCCTATTCTCCTCGTCGATGATGAACCGGATATTGTCCTGGCGTTACGAGATCTTCTCGAGGCCGACGGACATCAGATCGACGTTGCCTCAACAGGCATCACCGCATTGGAATGTGTGAAAAATCATTCGCATGGCGTGGTGATACTGGACGTCAAACTCCCTGACATGGATGGCTTGCTCGTTCTGGAAATGATGACGAAAGCCGTGCCCGGTCTTCCCGTCATTATTTTGTCGAGTTATACCACCCTCGATTCTGTGACCGGACCCCTTGAAGAACAAGGCGCTTTTGCCTATCTGCATAAACCCATTAATCGATCCGAAATTAGGACCACCGTTCGTCAAGCACTGAAAGCTCATATCCTGGCAAAAAAAATGGAACGGGCCCATCACGCCTTAATGGAAAGCGAAATCCGCTTTCAAGCCGTCTTTCAGACGGCCACCGATGCCATTGTGTTAGCTGATCACACCGGCCGCATCATGTCGTGGAATAAGTCTGCTGAATCGATGTTCGGCTATACCGCCGAGGAAATGTTTGGAAAACCGCTGACGCTGATCATGCCCGCCCGGTATCGGGAGGCTCATACCGAAGGCATGAAGCGATTACAGGCGACAGGTGAAGCTCGAGTCATCGGAAAAACTATCGCACTCCATGGCTTGAGGAAAAGTGGTCAGGAATTCCCCATTGAACTCTCTCTCAATTCCTGGACCACGGGGGCGCAGCCTTCCTATGCCGGATTTATCCGAGACATCTCGTCTCGAGAACCCAAAGAGGAAAATGCTTAGCAGCTCAAGCAGGCTGAGGCAATTAGGCGTGGAGCTTTGCCCCCTGAGCAGTGCAGGAACAAAAATGGTCGCGCAAACCTGAACCAAGAAAGAAAATCCAAAAAGGAGGTTTGACCCTAAAAGCAGATAATTCCTGACGGAAAATCCCCTGAACGTGATTTTGAGGGCCCCCCATGGGGCGAATCCACACAAATCGATTCCCAGTTTTCATCAAGGTTTAGATCTGATAGGGCTGTGCCTAGGTCAGTAATTGGTGGATTCTTCATCAGTGATCCTCTTTCAGGCTGGCCAAAAGAAGTCCTGAAGCTAAATCGCTGACCATTCAACCGAACCCTTGAGTTGCACTTATAAGTTGAATTCATCAAGATTCAAAATGAAACCACCCAAGATACGAAACGCGATCAGCAGTATGAGCCTTGAAGATGAACTGCGTTGCTGGTCGACGCTATTCAAATTCGCTATGACTTTTTCGGAGACTTGCGGCGGCTTGGGCTTGAGTATCGGGTTGAGCATGAAAAAGAGGAATTGGCCGAGGCTATTACTGACGCCTGGCAACGGTTGAGCGCGGTCTCTCTGGATGCCTAGACCCCGACCCCATCACATCCAACGCCTTGGGCGCTCGATACGTTGGCCCTCCAGAATGAAAGGAACTTCACCCATGATAGAGACCCCCCCTGTGTGGCCCATCAGTGAGGATTGGCCTTCTCTGTGCTCAATGCGGATACATTGAGCCTTAGTTTTCCGTCCCGGTTCCCGCTGCATATCTTCATGGTTGAGCTATAATTATACTTCTACCCCTATACTTACAATGTCTAACACATATAATATTATGTAGCACTAGACACATGGTACTATGAGTGTTTTTCGCATAGCATTCTGCCGTGGAAGTTTTTTAGAGTTTTCTGCACTCTTCCCTCAAGGATGGTAACGAACGATTTAATCCTTGATGTAAATCATGTGAAGTTTTTTCACTCCAGGCAAAAAAATTATGGTTAAGAAGGAAAGAACTCTTCCTCTTTTTGATGAACCTCCTGTTGTCGAAACAGTTCTTGGGGTCCAGTTTGTTCCTTTAAAAGGATTTTCGTTCCAACATTTCGGTTTATTTTGGTCTCGAATACGCCAAAAATATCCAAAATTTATTCCCAAACCCCCTCTTGTTCCTGTGGTTGAAGATTTCGAAGGAAAACTTTTTCAAAAGCCAAAATTTTCTATTTCCCTTTCAGAAAATCCAAATGATATCCGAGGATGGTATTTAAACGCCCCAGAAACCAGACTGATTCAACTACAGAATGACCGCTTTCTCTACAACTGGAAAAAAGTGAAAGGAGATGAACTCTACCCACAATTTGATACCATTCAACCCGAATTTAAAGCAGAATGGGAAAATTTTTGTAGGTTTTTAACCGAGGAGAATTTTAACCACCCTGAACTCACCCAGTGCGAAGTTACATATGTAAACCACATTGAAATCGAAAAAGGTTGGAAGTCATTTGGTGATTTTGACAAAGTATTTGCGCCATGGTCTGGGCAATTTTCTGGAAGTTTCTTGCCCACTCCAGAAAAAATTACATTTAATATTGCCTTTACAATTCCCCAAAAAAAGGGGAGGCTTCATATTTCTGCTCAACCAGCTATTAGAAGGCAGGATGGTAAAGAGATTGTTAAGGTTGAACTTACTGCACGGGGTCGACCTAGTCATTCCAGCCTTAGTGCGATCCTAGAATGGTTTGATATTGGACACGAATGGATTGTCCGAGGATTTACCGATTTAACCACTGTTCATATGCACAAAATATGGAGGAGACAAAAATGATCGTTGATGCCCCATATCTTCCAGTGGTTCCTACTCTCGAAGATAGCGAAAATTACCTTCTTTCTACTTCCCGATATACCTGGACTGATGAGGTTAGTACATATGGGTTGTCTTCATGGCAAATTCAAACAATAAACAGAATAATACATCTTAGGAACTTACATGAGGATTGGGATTCATATGGAAGCCACGCTCCATCAACGTCAATAATTAACAAGTCTATTGAATTAATCCAGGCCTTACCTTCCGAAGATTTTCCAGTTCCAGAGGTAATACCGACATCGGGCGAAGGCATTCAGTTTGAATGGAGGGATGAAAATAAAGAACTTGAGATTGAAGTAAATAAGTATGGTGAGATTGTATACTTGAAATGTGAAAACGAGGAGCCGGTGCAGGAAGGATCGATTGAAGGCTCAGATCAATTGTCTAATCTTGTTTTTTGGGTTACTTCAGTATGATCGAAATTTTTCTACCCAGTTATGGACCCATTAATTGATGATCCTGAGATATCTAATGAAGAAATTTTGTATAGGCGGATTTCTCCACAATGGATGATATATGAAAATAATCAATGGCGTCCGTCATCGGCAGCTTTTAAAACAACTCAAATGTCAGTTCATCTCGCTTCTCTGATTTCTCCAGAAATGACCTTAGCCTCTTATCCAGAGCACAGCCTAGTCTCTATTACCGCAGGAAAGGTACGTGAATTAGAATGTATCATCGCTAGGGAAAAGAATGATCCCGATCCTTCGCATGCACTTGTATGTCCCCAAAAAAATTTTAACGTATCCCTTTCCGGGGGCACCGCCAAAAGATTAGCTAAAAGTGCTATCTGGGTTAAACTGAATCCCCCAACCACCCCATCCTAAAAGACCTTCTCACTCCCCCAATCGAAACAATTTCCTTTCAATTTTTTCTCTTCGGCCACTCGCATGAAGCATACGAGCTATTTTGAGGTCCCCCTAAAAATTCGACATGATTTCTTTTCAATCAATTTCGGGAAACAGTTATTCACAGATGGAAATTGAATGGTGGGCCAATTATCTGTTGGTTTGGATTTGATGATGGTCCTCCTAAGGCACTGTAAATAAATAAAGGTATCAACCTGTCTTTACGTTTGGCTTGATGAGGTAGTTCCACTCGCCATGAAACTTGTGGGGTTCCAGGTTCACGCGCTGCATCTCTTC
>WHTE01000131.1 GCA_009377845.1 Nitrospirales bacterium
CAAACAGGGGAATGTGTTGAACCTGGCCATGGCGGACCCTTTGAATATCGTGGCGGTCGATACCGTTGAAAGTGACACCGGGCTCAACGTCAAAACCCACACCGCCCCTGCCCAGGAACTCATCGAAGCGATCGAACGACACTATGCTCATAGGGAATCCATCAAGCAACTGCTTGATGAACTCATGGCCAAAGGCATCTCTGATCTCGGTGAAGACGGAAGCCGTGAGGCCCCGATGATTCGTCTGTGTAATCAACTCATTACCGCCGGAATACAATCCCGGGTGACTGATATCCATGTCGAACCGGATGAGTACTATTTGCGGGTCCGTATGCGAGTGGATGGAGTCCTGACTCAAGAGATTCTGATCCCGAAACCTCTTCAAGCCCCCATTACCGCGCGGTTCAAACTCATGGCGAATCTCAATCTCACGGAAAAGCGCACGCCTCAGGACGGCCGTATTCCGTTCACGTTAGGCACCCGCCGAATCGATCTTCGCGTCTCCACCCTTCCAACGAACTTTGGGGAAAGTCTGGTGCTCCGGATCCTGGATAAGGGGGCGTTGAAGTTAGAATTCCGGGCGTTGGGATTTACACCCAACGACCAATCGCGCATCCAATCGCTTATCCACCGTCCCCATGGCATTATCCTGGTGACGGGCCCAACGGGAAGCGGAAAGACCACGACGTTGTATACGGCTCTTCGCCATGTCAATGCGAAAGAAAAAAGTGTATTTACGTTGGAAGATCCCATCGAATACCAGATGTCCCTGATTCGCCAGACGCAAGTCAACCCGGATATCGGCATGACGTTTGCCACCGGGCTTCGTGCCCTTCTTCGACAAGATCCTGACGTCATCCTGGTGGGGGAAATCCGGGATCAGGAAACGGCCGATCTGGCCATGCGAGCCGCCTTGACCGGGCACTTGGTCTTTTCCACGCTTCACACCAACGATGCGCTGGGGGCCATTCCCCGTCTGATCGACATGGGGGTAGAGCCGTTTCTCCTGGCTTCCGCCTTGACGGCTGTGATTGGGCAACGACTCGTTCGATGTATTTGTCCGGGTTGCAAAATCGAACGAACAGACGCCTCAACAGTCCTTGCAGATCTTCGGGTGGAATTGCCGGAAGGCGTTCTCCCAAAGCTCTGGGCTGGAAGGGGATGCGACGCATGTGGCAGGACAGGCTATAAAGGCCGAGCGGGAATATACGAAATTATCCAAATCACGGATGAACTTCACGCGCCCATCGTGCATGGACCGGATATGGCGGGTATTCGAGCGATTATCCGGAGAGAAGGTATGCCGACCATGTTCGATGACGGACTGATGAAAGCCCTTCATGGAATCACCACTCTGGAAGAAGTCTTGAGGGTCACCGGTGGCTAATTTTCAATACCGGGCGATCGACGCATACGGGAAGCCGGTTGAGGGGGAGATGATGGCGCCCGATCTTTCCCAGCTGGAGCGGCAACTCCAGGACATGGGGCTCTGGTTCGTTCGGACATTGGAAACCAAGCCTAAGCCTGCCGCCAGATCCGGGAAAAAGAAAGGAAACGTCAAATCCCGCGACCTCATGGAGTTTTCCACGCACATGTTCACCTTATTAGAAGCCGGCATTCCCCTTACGCAGGCCCTAAAAAGCTTGTCTACCGAAACACCAAACCTTCAATTACGGGGGACCTTGCACACGATCTTTCAACAAGTCGAAGCGGGAAACACTTTGCATGAAGCCATGAGTCAACACCCCGGAATCTTTCCCCCGCAATTCACCAACCTCGTCCATGCCGGTGAAGATAGTGGCACCTTAACGGAAACGTTCAAAGAACTGGAACGATATCTGGATTGGGTCGACCAGATCCGTGGAGATGTGCGGCAAGCCACCATTTATCCAAGTATCGTTATGGTGGCCGTGATCGGATTACTCGTGTTGCTCTTTACTTTTGTGATTCCGCGGTTCGTTCCGATCCTGGAAGATCTTCATGTGCCCCTCCCGACCATCACCGTCGTCGTCATCGCCATCAGTGAATTCATGGTCGGATCCTGGTGGATCTGGGGCTCGTTGATCCTTCTATGCCCTGTGGGGTGGGTGGTAGGACGAAAATATGTGATCGGGTTTTCTCACTGGCGAGACCAAATGGTCTTACAACTTCCGGTGATGGGCGAACTCATCCGGATGCTCACGCTGTCGAAATTTGTTCAAAACTTTGCAGTCCTTTATCGAGCCGGTATTCCCGTTCTGCAATGCCTGCAACTGTGTCAAGGCCTGGTGGGTAATGATGTGGTCAAAAAGGCTCTGCAGGACGCGGAACGTGCCGTGGCCGAAGGTTCAACCATAAACGAATCGTTAAGCCGACACCCCATCTTTCCTCCAATGGTGATACAAATGATCTCGGTTGGGGAAGCTACCGGAACCTTACCCCAAACACTCATGAACGTGGCCAATTTTTATAATCGGGAAATTCCGCGCAGGATCAAAAGGATTTTCGCCATTTTAGAACCCATGATCACACTAGGGTTGATCGGGATTGTGGGAACGGTCGCGCTTGCCCTCTTTATGCCCATGATGAGCTTAATGGGCGGATTCCATTGAGATGTCTCATGGGCAACCCTGCAGGCTCTTTACTTTCTCCGCGAGAACAACGGGTTCTCTCTGAACCGGAAGCCGGCCTGACCCTCATTGCCGTCATTGGCCTGTTGGCGATGATCTCCGTGAGTCTCGCTGTCTTTTCGACCTCCATGGTCCGGGTATGGGATCGGAACAATCAGGAAGATGAAATCCGAAACCTTCATATGATTGCGGAGGGAATCATCATCTACCTTCACCAGAACAAAGCGTTCCCGAATTCATTAACCCTCTTATCGCCTGATTACGTGGCATTTTCTCCAGCCCAGATCACGCGCAACCCACGAGGATTCCCGCGTTATTATCTTGTACATCCCTCTATGGGCGGTTTCCAAAATTCTACTGGATTGGCTGCAGGAGAACTCGTCAATGCCCGCTTCCTCCTCCTGTCCGATCTCACGCGGGATGCTGCCCCGACCGCCACCACTCCAACAGAATTTGAAACCTGGTGGAATACCGATGACCTCACCAGCCCGAATCTTCTTCTCCACCGGGGAAATATAGGAAATCTTTTTTTTTCCATGAGCATTACCTCTAAAGGCAATGGTGCGAGTTTTTCCATCAACCATGTAGCAACCGATTCCAACGGAGCACTCCTCCCCGCACATGGTGGATTTCATCTCATTGGAACAGAAATCGGGTTTGACGAGGATAATAGCTACGTCACCCCTGACATTTTGTTTGCCCTGACAACCAATACCGCCTATTGGTTTGATCCCTTGTGTGTTGCCAATAAACGATGGAATCCTCTGGCACCTCCTTGTTAAAGAAGACGAGAGGTGGTCGAGGTCTTCAATTGTCCGACTCTCAATCCTTAGAATGATTTTCTAACTCCCCTGGGTCTACTTCACCGACTGCGCCCTTTGGATTTGTGGATATCTTTCCCTCCTCACGACCATGAGGGTCATGCTCTCCATCATAGAGTCCATTGAGGTTTTGTCCAATCAGCCAGCGGAGACATTCGGCGATTCACTATCAGGCGCCGATGGCGCCTGAAGAATGGGGAGCAGTTCGTGCGGTCGACGTAGAGAAAATTAGAGAACGTGCTTACTGACCCTCATCACTTTCCCTTCCAGCGGATCCCCTCCCATCTTGCTTGCCGTTTAGACCACTATTAACAGTTGAGACTTATGAGACAATTAAGATCGTCTCTTCATTCACCGAAAGGTGAATTGGTGGAATGCCGGCCAGAATATGCCCGGTTAAGGAATATTTCTCACACTGAGCTCCTAGCCCAGGGTATCTTTGAGAAGGAGCAAGGCAGGATTTTGACCGATGAAGAGAGGCAATGATTTCCCACGCTGACACCATCTCATTCGAGACAGGGCGACATCCCGGAAAAACCCTTTTGCTCATTCAATTCATCAAGAGTAAAAGGTTAGGAGTACGGGGCAAGAAGGAGCCTACCTCTCTTCGCACCTCACGATTCACCTCCTCAAGCGGGTTTTCACTTGTGGAAATGATTGGGGTCCTGGCGATTCTCGCAATTCTCGCCAGCTTCATCACTCCAAATGTGATTAATCAATTGAAGGCCGCAAAGCGGGATGCTGAGGATGAACAATTGGCGACAATTGCCAAAGGGATCGAGTTATATATGCGCCAAACCCGTTCGCTTCCTTCAACTCTTACGGTGCTCAGTCCGGATTATGTCCCTATTGCTTTGGGGCAACTCACGACCAATCCCAATGGATTTCTCCGGTATTACTTCGTTCAGCCAAACATCGGCAGTTTCACGAATGCGACAGGATTATCGACCACAGCGTTGGCCGATGCTCGGTTTGTCCTCATTACCCATTTAGCCCAAAATGTGAATCCTTCCATTATTACCGATGTGGATTTTGAAGCCTGGTGGAATACCGATGAAACCGGCAACCCGGATCTTAAAATTCACCGCCGTCACGTTGGCCACATGTTTCAGTTTCTGAGCCTTTCGGCCAATGGCGGGGGAGGCAGTTACGCAGTTGACGGAATTCCAACCGATTCCGGAGGAGGTACGCTCGTACCGCATATTCGCTATCATCTCACGGGGACCACCATCGGGTTGGATGAAGCCAATACGTTTAGTGTACCCGAAACCCAATTTGCATTGACCGCAGAAGCCGGCTATCAATTTGATCCTGATTGTGCAGCAGGGACCCAATGGCGGGTCATTAGCAGCGGCTGCTATAGCCCATAAGACCATGATCGACACCCTAAACGAATCCACGCAACACTCAGGCTTCGGGACAAACATGCTGAACGTTTCCCGGAAGCTCCAGAGCATCCTGTTGAAGAAAAAACAGACGATCTTAAGTGTCAGCCTCTTGAACGGACGTTTCAAAGCGGTATCCATCATAAGCAATGTCATTCATCTGGATTGGGAAAAACCTGGCCTGGTCGTGTCACCGCACACCCTTCGCCAGGCACTTCAAGAAGCCATTCATTACACCAAATTTCCCGGCACGCATATCGCCATGATGGTCGAAGACCCACGTTTTGTCACTCGCACCCTTCAATTCCCTCCCATGCTGCTCACAGACCTCCTCCCGATTCTTGAAAGAAAGGTTCAACAGGAAAAAACTTGCGAAGGACCGGCAGCCTGGCGTTATCGGATCGGCCTGGAATCGCGCGGGAAATTAAGTATCCATCTGGAAATCTGGCCACAAGGCTTTATCGACGACCTTGTCAAAATCTGTCAGGATTTGGGCTTGGATCTCCGTCAGTTGGCTCCCCTTTCTTCTCTGTCTGAGAGTCAGCTCAGCACTCTGCCCGGCAAACCCGGCGAAGGCAGGCTCCTGGTGACCATGTTAGCAGGGAAAATCATATTCATAGCCGGGAAGGATGATGGGACTCTGCTCTGGACTCGACATCTTTTCCCGACTCAAGACTGGGTTCCCCTTGGAGAACGAGTCGGTACCGAGGTGAATCGGACCATGATGTTCATCACCCAACAAACCAATGTGACGATTCCCCACATCTGGTTTTTGGGAGAAGAAGAGCGATTGACTGCCGGAGAAATCCAGCCACACGTCTCCACTCCCATTTTGCCGTTCCCTCTCAAACCGGACTGGAAATATTGGCTGTGGGTCGGAGCGACTATTCCGGTCAGTCATGCCGGCAATTTCACTCCCCCACAAGTTCTACAAGCCCCTCTTCGGAAAACGCTGGCCAAAACTCTCGCCGCGATGATTGCGGTATTCATCATTCTCGGAGTGGGAACGACGAGCGTTATCGAAGGCTATTTGAGCAAAAATCGAACAGTCGTTCAGGCTATGACCGCTCAAGTTACTGCACTTCAGCAGGATCAAGAGCAGTGGAAAAGTCGTCTCATGTCATTACAAACCAAACGACAATGGGCTCAAGCCGTGACCGAGCCCACGTCTCCGGGTTTAGAAGGCCCTTTCCTCAGCTATCTGGGAACCGTCATCCCAACCCAGATTATTCTGCAAAAGGCCGTTGTGGAACGGACACAGGACGGATGGAACCTGGAATTGGAGGGCAGGACCTACACCAATCTTTCGATCACGTTGTCGGTGGTGGATCAATTCGTTCAACAGTTGGCCGAAGGACCATATCATGTGACGCTTCGTGAGGATTGGCGGGATCAACTCTTGACTCAAACCACCACTTCATCCATCTCAACCACTGAACGGCCACTCTATCGATTCACGATGAAGGGTACGATGTCATGAAGGGACTTCAGAGAATCGAGTTGCCCAATCTTCAGAACATCAAAGGAATGGGCCTCGGCTGTTTACTGATTGGAACATTATCCATTGTGGGCTGGGTGAGTGTGGACAAACTCTTGACCATCCAAAAGCGCCAATCTCAGATTCAGGACACGATCGGATTGGAACGCGAGGTATTGCAACTTCATTCCCATTATCATCAAGACAATCCGGATCGTCTACACACCGACCTTCAACAGGCTGAACAACGCTTAATTCAAAGTTTTACCCATTTGGCCGAATGGGCACAGGGGCTTCAAGAGGAGAGCAAACACTGGAACCTTCTTATGCAATACCGCATTCTGAACACGGATCGCACCGCATCTCCAATCGAAGGGGTGGTATTGGTCCCATTGGAAATTCAGATTCACCCTCAAGGAACCCAGAGTGCGTATAAACCCTATCTTCAGTTCATCAAGGCCCTTACTCGATCCGGACCGAACCTCGATATTCGGAATGTGACGGTCATGGGGGACGGGCAGAGAGCGACTCACTTAACGATTGGATTATCGGTATGGATGAGAGCGATCGATTCCGTCGAGCTTTAAAAAATCCCCTGGTCGTCATTGGCCTCTGTCTGTTCGCGGGATTCGCCGTGTATTCCAACATGATGAATGTCGCATCGGATACGCCCGGCATCATCTCTGAGGGACTGAATCGACTGCTGCCCATGCCCACCCCGCCCGTCACTCGCACGCACCAAACCCATGAGGCGGCGGCGGTCCAGTGGATCGATCATCCGGAGCGGGATCCTTTTGCTCCCATCACCGTCGCTTCCCAACCTCGTTTGGAATCTTCTAAGACGACTGCACCGCTGCAAGCCATGGAGCATTCTCAGGTACAGACAGAGCTCACCCTCAAAGCGGTCGCGGTGGAGGGTCAGAAACGGAGTGCCGTGATCAACCGATCCGTGGTGTATGAAGGAGAATTCATTGAAGGGTATCAGGTCATGTCAATTCAACCAAAAGGGGTATGGCTGAAACAACGAGGCAAAGCCCGATTATTAACCTTTTCAGAGAAAACGGCTTCATAACCTTCAACAGGAATCCGGACACACTATGGGACAAGACAGATTGGCCACCCTTCAAAGACCCGTGATCTGCGGGCGACCGCTCAACGGATCGTCCAACGATTGTTTTTTGAGGTTTCTCACGAGTCTGACGCTCTTGGGCATTATCAGCCTGTTGGGTTGCACCACCACCGATCCGGATGCTGACAGGCCACGAGTGTCTCCAGGCCTTACACAGCCATCTCCCCTAAGCGCCAGAATTGTGCCGACCGCCATCAAGAACCCCCAAGCGACATTTTCCTTAGAGGATCGGATGTTGCTGAGCAGCGCGCTCCCCGAATCTCCTCCCCCATTCCCTCCTTCTTTGGGTCCCTTGTATTCATTTCGCGCACAAGAGCTGCCGATCATCGATGCGTTGGCGTTGTTTGCACGTAGCAACCATTTAAATATCGTGGCCGGGCCTGAAATCACCGGAACCGTCACCGTGGACTTTCATCATCTTCCATTGGAACAGGCGATGTCGGCCATTTTGGAAGCCCATGGCTATTACTGGGAACACCACAAGAACCTGATCCAAGTGAGACAATTCAAAACCAAAACATTGACTATCGATTACATCCGTCTCATCCGGGGCGGAACTGGCGAGAACCGGGCACAGATGAATTCCGGTTCCGGTGGAGGCTCAGGGTCCTCCTCCCAAGACACCGGACAAATCACCGTCAACCAGCAGGATGAAATTAAATTCTGGGAAGAACTGGAAAAACAAATTCAAACCTTGATGTCGAAAGATGGCCGCCTAGTGATCAATCGTCTTTCGGGAACCATTCATATTTCTGACTGGTACCAACGAGTTGACGAAATCGACCACTTTATCAAGACCGTTCACCAGGCCTTGTATCGACAGGTGAAAATTGAGGTCAGAATTTATGAGGTCAATTTGAATGACAATTACAGCCTCGGGATCGATTGGACCAAGATCAATTTTCTAGGCACGTCCGGCAACTTCGCCTTATCCAATATCATTACGGCCCCCTTCGGCGGGTTTATCCCCAAAGCCGCCACCACGACCATTTCCTTTGCTGATGGAAGCTTCGATGGCGTCCTGGAAGCTCTTCAAGAACAAGGAGACCTTCGCGTGGTGTCCCAACCCCAGGTGGTGACACTCAACAATCAACCGGCCCTGATCAAGGTGGCAACAGATCAACCCTTTTTTACCTCAACCGTGTCCCAAGGCACCGCTGGGACCGGGAATATTATCACCGAACAAGTCCGCTCCGTCACCGTCGGACTGGTGTTGTCCGTAACCCCACAAATTTCCGAAGACGGGTGGATTATGTTGGATGTGACCCCCATTATTTCTCGCCTCCGTGAAATCGTGCCTTCCCCTCAAGATACCGCCGATGCCCCCGTCTTGGATATCAAGCAATCTTCCGCGCTCGTCCGACTCAAAGATGGGGAAATGGTGATCCTCGGGGGACTCATTCAAGAAGAATCATCAGAAACCGAACGCAAGGTTCCTATCCTGGGGGATATTCCTTACCTTGGCCGCCTGTTTAAGGGAACATATACCGTCAAAAGTAAAAGTGAACTCGTCATCTTTATCTCCCCTACGATTATTCCGGCATCATCATGACGATGTTGGATCTCAGCATATGCTACCAGGAATTGGGGTTTACGGAACCGCCATTTCGTCTGACTCCAGATACCGATTTCTTTTTCCCCGGCAGCCATCATCTGGAAGCCCTGAACCATCTCAGATTCGGTATTGCCAGCGGCGGCCTCACGATGCTGACGGGGGAAGTCGGTCTCGGCAAAACCCTTTTGTGCCGGCACTTGCTTCGACATCCACCGACTGGGGTCCGCTTTGCCTACCTCATGAATCCGGATCAGTCCTATGCAGATTTACTGGCATCCATTTATGAAGATTTGACCGGGACGCTCCCTGAGGATCAGTCCCTTGGTGCCTTACAGCGGGAACTGCCTAAGCTGCTGCTTCGTCTCGCCGAAGGAGGAGAACGGGTTGTGGTGTTGGTGGACGAAGCCCACCGGCTCAGTGGAAAAGTTCTTGAAGGCCTCCGGCTCCTCTCCAACCTGGATACCGAAAAAGACAAGTTGATGTGTCTCCTCCTGGTTGGACAACCTGAGTTGGAACAAAAGCTGGCGGCTCGCGCCTTCCGGCCATTACGCCAACGCATTAGCGTACGCTATCGCCTTGAGCCATTGACCTATCGGGAGACACGCGCGTACATCCTCCATCGTCTGCATGTCGCGGATGCCACACACCGCTTTCATTTAGGGATGGGAGTCATCTGGTGTATTTATGTATGGAGTGGCGGGGTGCCTCGACGCATCAATCAACTATGTGATCGGGCCTTGTTGGCGGCCTATGCCCAGGGCCGTCATACGGTTGCTCCCCGGATGCTCTGGCAGGCCTCCAAAGAATTTATGCCCTAGTGAGAGGACAACAGAAGACCAACAGACCATGAGTATCATCGCAGACACACTCCAGCGACTGCAGACACAGACCAATGGTGAGGGGTCCGACACACCCGATGCCCCCTCCATCGTCATTCCCGCCAGAAGAAAACGAGAACCGGGTTGGCACACCCCGCCATCTCGCTTGAAATTTTGGTTGGCCGGATTAGGGATGGCTCTCGGGTTGAGCGGCCTTGGCCTGGTCGCCTACTGGATCGGCTTCAATCTTGACTTTGGAATGTCTACCTACGCATCTCCAAGAACCAGCCAAAGTATTGCCCTTTCGGTTTCCTCTCCTACTCTGGAGACGGAGTCTTTCGAGTCACCATCTTCTGAATCCGTGCAAATGTCTGCTGCCAACTCTGTTCAGGATGTACCGTCATCGGCTTCCCGGCAACCAGGAGGGGAACCATCAGCAATCCAAGACGCTGTCTCGCCAGAAACACCCTATCCACCGAACACTGAAAACCCTCTACCTACACCCCTTCTCGTAGCGGTTCCTGTCTCTTCTGAGACAGGGGTAGGTTCTATTTCACCCATACTCCGCCAACCTCATCAGACAACCATGTCGACGAATGTATCGACACCGAACAGTGCGACAGACACTCCACCCCAAAAAGAGAGTTCTA
>WHTE01000132.1 GCA_009377845.1 Nitrospirales bacterium
CTCTGATGTGCGGGGTGGTCGTCAACATCCGAGGTAAGAGCCGTATGCGGTAGTGCCGCACGTACGGATCTGTGCGGGGGGCGGTCAGCAATGACCGTCCCTACCGCGATCATGAGTATTGATAAACCGCAAGCCTCGAATTCGTTTGCCTTGATCATCGGTTGCCGGAAGCCGCCTCCCGTGAAGGATTTCAGGTTGAATCGTGAACAAAAGCTTTTTTAAAGAAAGCTGTAAGCTTCCGCCCATTTTGTTAACCCTCGTGCGTTGTCAGCTTTTACCGGCATGGTAACGACGGGCGTCCGTTTTGAACAGGATCAGAACACGGCCTTCGACCAAACGGGTCTGGCCGTGCCGCTTGGCAAGAATGACATCCTGCGGCTGTGTGTCGCCGGTCTTGCTGAAGGTTGGTGTGCGGTGCTGGACGAGTGCAGAGAAAGGTTCGATGTTTTCTTTAAGCTATGAAAATGAAAAATTACTTTTTAAATTTCCGTGTGGTGTCGTTCCAACATGTCCTGGTAATGGCGAACGCGTTCCACGTATCGGACCGGCTCTGTTCCTCGGGCATATCCGTGAGGGAGATTTTTATAATAGGTTTTTCGTGAAAGAAGGGGTAAGACGGTTTTGAGATCTCTCCAGAGGTATAGGGATCCTTCTTAAGTTGTCGAGCGAGGTTCATGGCGTCCCGAAGATAGCCGAACCCCACATTATAAGCTGCCAGCGCAAACCACGTCCGATCCGGTTCTTGAATCTCTTTTGGAAGTCGTTTTTTCATCTGATCGAGATAGTGTCGTGACAGGCTCATCAAGTACTAGCCTGATGTGATGATTATGGATGTGAATATGCCGAGAATGAATGGCGTGACGGCGACTCGGCACATTACCCGTGAATGGTCTGACATCAAAGTCATTGGTCTTTCCTATGATTCGAGTACGACCCATGTCATGATGGAAACAGGGGGCGAGGAGGCAGCTTGTAAAGCCAAGGCAGTCAACGAATTAACAGGTAATTTGCACGGCAATGGAGAAGGGATAGCGGATTTTTATATATGTCCAGCAGAGGGCGCGCGTAAGTTGTCGGGCTGTCCGTCAGGTCAGAATGGTGATTGGGCTTTAGGTGATGATGAAGAGGGCTCCCAGAGGAACTGTGTCAAAGACGAATTGAAGATCTTCAGGATGGAGTTGGATGCATCCATGCGTGACCTCCTGTCCTAATAAATTGAGATATAACGCTCCATGGATAAAATATCCGTCACCGAAGCCGAGCGCGTATGATCCTAACACTCCGGGCATCAATCGATCCCCAAATTTTTCTGGAACGGCGTCCCCTCGTTCAATAAAATCCCAATCGGGACGAATCCAAACCGGGTTTTCCAATTTGCTCTGAATTCTGAACCTGCCCTTGGGCGTATCAAAGATCCACACTCTTTCCGGATTTTGGGGGTCGACTAAAAGCGTGCCTTTGCCGGTTGATGCCGTGGCGGTATGAAGAATACGATCTCCGTGCTTCACGAAGAGGCGATGCCGGGAGGTATCCAGAAGAAGGTGAATTTCCTCACGAGGATGGTCGAATACGTGATGAGGAGGTTTAGGAGAGGAAGGTGAACGTGGGTGGACAAATGAAGATTTCGCTTCATCAGGCACGAGCTCGCGAATATGTGTGGTAGGAACAGGGTTGGCTTCTTCTCTTTTTTCTTCTTGGGGAGGCATCCCCTGGGCCATGAACAAAGGCGCGGGTTGGGATGCAATCAGGGATGGCGACACAAAGACAAACAAGACCGGGACCATCACCATCCCCGATATCACCAGGATCCAGGAAACAATGACCGCTCGTGTTTTGAACTGTGCGAAGGCTTTCTGAAGAAATTGGAGATATCCGTTTCCGGAAATCATGATTTTGACGGGTCAAAGATCTGCAAGATGGAGATGATGCATTCTATGGGGATTGCCGCGTGGTGGTGTTGATTGCCTGTTCGATATGTTGTGCGACGGCATCGGCTTTTTTCGTGGCTTCTTGGGCTTGAGTTCGGGCCATTTGAAATTGTTGATCTTGAAATTGCTGCTGACCGGTCTGGAGAAGAGCCTGAGCCGAATCAAGCTCTTGTTGCAAGTCAGAGAGAGCCAGATCGGACCCTTTTCCGATGGGAGCCCGCTGAAGCAGTTGTTCGGCTTTTCCCACCGATTCCTGTGCATGAGTCAATTGCTTCTGAGCCTCTTCTCGGGTGGAAGATGGTGCCGTATCTGCCATGAGGTCATTGTCTTCTTTGTCAGGAACAGGTGAAATCGTTTGACTCTCCGGAGTTTCCTTCGCGGGAGGTGTTTGAGCAGTAGGTTTTGGTTCCTTGTCCTCTCCCGGAACTTGATCATTTGATCCCGGACATCCTGCACTCATGAGGGCGATTAGGACGAGGAGAGACAGGAAAGGGATATCTTGCCTGACGAATTGATGGAATTTTAGATGAAATGCCATAACAAGTTGGAACGAAGAAGATTACGTCCAATCGGTCTTGCAAAGAATCGATGCTGTTTTTAATATCAACATAATCCTTTACGAAAATCAAACCCAGGATCAAGTTCTTGTAATATAGGAAAAATTTGGGCACTGAAAAACTGGCAAAAACCCTTGCTTTAGGTTGAGATCCAGGGATTTTTAGGTTGTGATCGGTTTTAAAATATATCAAAAATTACCTGGAATCCTTAAAATGGCGGGATGTGGAAAAGGACTTCGGTTAAAATTATATCTGGCTTTATCTCTTTTCTTGCTGGAGCCAAGGTAGTGCTTGATTATCTTGGCAGCGCAGATTTCATTATTGAACGATTTCATAATCCAGGCTGGATTGGTGTCGCCTATAACCATGTTGTGAGCTTTTCGCCAGAAGATAATGTAATTATTTTTCTCCTCGCGCTAGGCATTTTTGGGATAACTTAAAAAAACCAAAATGGCAGCACAAGGTTTCGGCAAACAAAACACAAAGTGCCCCACAAGGTGAGGATGAGCATATTTTGTCTCTTATTAAAAAAATACGGGATGACGCCTGCATTAATCGGCTCTTTTTGGATTTGATCTATGGCCGCAAAGACACGCACCCGGCCATAATATCGGTTTGGAGGCCGGGCGGAGATAACCTGTCAGCTGATTTCTTGGCCCGACCGGTTACTGTTGAAGAATCACTGTGAGGAAGCGAGAAGAGGTTCCAGGTATCTTCCCGTGATTGAGTTTGGGCTAGCCGCGATCTCTTCGGGCGGACCTTGGGCCACGATGTGGCCGCCGGATTCCCCTCCGCCGGGTCCCAGATCGAGTACCCAGTCGGCGCATTTAATGACGTCCAAATGATGTTCGACCACAAGAACCGTATGGCCTTCCTCCACCAGTTGATTTAATACGGCGAGTAACCGTTTCACATCTTCCAGGTGTAGTCCGCGAGTGGGCTCGTCCAAAATATACAACACCCCTTTATCGGGGGTGTCATGGTTCGAACGTGTCGGGGTTTGCGCCAGTTCTCTGGCGATTTTTAATCGTTGAGTTTCCCCACCGGACAGACTGTTGGCCGGTTGTCCCAGCCTGAGGTATCCGAGCCCAAGAGTTTGGAGAACGCGTAACCCTTTTTTAACAGTTGGCGATGACCCGCTAAAGAACTCCACTGCTTGATCGACCGTGAGGTTCAATACATCGTGAATGGACTGTCCCTGTATCTTGACTTGTAAAATTTCCTGCCGAAACCGCTTCCCTTCGCATTCCGCGCACGGCACATACAGATCCTCCACAAAATACATCTCCAGTTTTTCATAGCCATTTCCCTGGCAGCGCGGACATCGGCCCTTGCCGGCGTTGAAGGAGAAATGGGCAGGGGTGAATCCGCCTGTGCGGGCTTCGGGAGATTGGGCGAAGAGTGTGCGTATGTCCTGATAGGCTTTAATGTAGGTGATGGGGTTGGAGCGTGGTGTTTTTCCGATGGGTTCCTGGTCGATCAGACACACGGTTCGTAGGCGTTCCGTTCCGCTCATTGTCTCGAAATGTGGTTGAGGCGGAGATGCCAGCCTGAAGGCGCGGGCGATCGCATGATAGATCGTAGTTTCCGCCAAGGTGCTTTTGCCCGATCCCGATGGTCCCGTGAGGCAGACGAAGGTGCCAAGGGGAATAGTGACCGTCAGATTTTTGAGGTTTTGTTCTCGCACGCCAGTCAGCCGAAGGACGTTTCCGTTTCCTGCGCGGCGCTTGGGAGGCAGTGGAATCGATCGTTCCCCGCGCAAATACTGAGCCGTGAGGGATTGCGGATGCGTGAGAAAGATCGGGTAGGGCGCTGCGCACACGATCTCTCCACCCTGGTCGCCTGACCCTGGGCCCAGTTCGACCACATACCCGGCTTGTTGGATAATTTGTGGGTCATGCTCGACCACAATCACCGTGTTCCCCCGGTGGGCAAGATCGCACAAGATGGTCCCCATGGCGGCGGTATCCCGAGGGTGGAGACCGATGGTGGGTTCATCTAAGACATATTGCGTGCCGACCAGCCTGGCACCGAGTTGATTGGCGAGATGAATGCGTTGGGCTTCACCGCCTGACAAGGTCCGCATTTCGCGGTTGAGGGTGAGATAGTCTAAACCCACCCGGACCAAAAATGAGACTTTTTCATCTAACGTTTTGAGAAGATCCCTGGCGACTTCCCCTTCAAACTGGCCGAGGGGCAGGGTTTGGAGCCATTTCTGAAGCGTGAGGATGGGCCATTCCCCCAGTTCATGGATATCCCGTTGATGGATGTTGACCATCAGGGCTTCCGGCCGGAGGCGGCTTCCGCCGCAGTTGGGGCACGGGAGGGGGCTGCGATAGCGGCTGAGAAAGACCCGCACGTGCATCTTATAGCGCTTGCCTTCCAGATATTTGAAGAACTCATGAATCCCTTCGACCTTGCCCTCACCGTTCCAGATGAAATTTTGTGCCTCTTGAGAAAGGAGGCGATAGGGTTTGGTGGCGTCCCATTTTTTGTGTTTGAAGGCGCGAACCATTTCTTTCTGCCACCAGACATTGGAGGGTTTGGTCCAGGGTTCGATGGCTCCGTCGAGGAGTGATTTGTCTGGATCGGGGATGAGGAGTTGCTCGTCATAGCGCAAGACATTCCCGAACCCTTTACATTCCGGGCAGGCCCCAAGCGGGTGATTGAAGGAAAAGTTGACGGGCCGTGGGGTCTGAAAGGTTCTGCCGCAACACGGGCATTGCAGTTGGGCGCTATAGGCATAGCCGTGCGTCTCGGCCACGGTCACTCTGGCCTGACCGCCGCTTTCCCGGAAAGCCGTTTCCAAGGCTTCCACCAACCGTCCGCGCGACTCCGGCTCTAGAGTGAGGCGATCGACCACGACGAAAATTTCCGCCGGCATGGGATGAGGCAAGGAGTCTTTGTTCAGGTTGATGACCTGGTTGTGTGCCATGACCCGAATAAACCCTTGTTTCAATAAAGCCGTTTTCATGGAATCGAGCGCGTCGGGGTGAGGCGTCACCTTGGGAAAGAGTACGAGTGCGCGACTGCCGGGAAAGCGAGCCAGTAATTCCATGGCAATGGTGGTGGGGTGGTGGGCTACGGCTTCCTGATGACAATCGGGACACGTGGGCCGTCCAATTTTGGCAAAGAGCAACCGCAGATAGTCCGAGATTTCACTGGAGGTTCCCACAGTCGAGCGGGAAGTGCGAATCGGATTTTTTTGTTCCAAGGCGATGGAAGGGCGTATATGGATCAGGCGGTCCACGTCGGGCCGTTTGACTCTGTCCAGAAACATGCGGGTATACGCTGAGAGCGATTCCACATATCGCCATTGGCCTTCCGCAAACAGGGTGTCAAAGGCTAAAGAGGATTTCCCCGATCCCGACACACCGGTGATGACGGTGACGGCGTTGTGAGGAATGCGAAGGGAGATGTTTTTGAGGTTGTTTTGGCGTGCGCCTTCAATGATCAGTTCGGTGTGTGGGGAGCTGGGGGCGGGCTTTGGCTTTTTGGTGGACATGTTCCGGGTTGCTGACAATTCAAATGGTAGAGAGGACGAAACATGGTTGTACCGTGTTCACCCTTTCCGCGCCAAGTGGCTTCAAGAGAAGACGTTCACCATCAATCGTATACGGTCAATTGAGAGGAAGAGCCCGGAGCTTACAGGTGGCCGAGGGTATCGCCAATCCAGACGGCTGCCAAGCCAAGGATGACATGCAGGATGAAATCGAGTGAGGCTTTGAGTAGGCCCCGTCCTTGAGGAGAGCTAGGGACTCGAAACCGACGGTGGAGTGGGTCGTAAAACTGCTCCGCCGATAAAGAGAATAAGGGGCTGACGCAGATAATGGGGAAATATCTCTGTTAGTCAGATGAATTCCGTTCAGAATCATCCTTCTTCACTCAATCCTTCTTCTTTTGGTGTTGCTCTTCCCCTGGCTTTTTCTTCCGGAAGGAGATGCCGTGGCAAAAAAGCGAAGCTGGCAATGAGCGTTGGAACGACGGCGCTACCGATGACCACAGCCACCAGGAAGGAGTACTGCCCTTGCGTGACGATGCCGTGGGATAAACCGTATAGGGATGAAATCGTGCCAAAGGTCAGACCGGTGGACATCAAGAGGGTGTAGTACCATCGTTCGTCGCGTTGCTGCCGGTATAGCCCGATAACGGGATACAACCCGAGGATCTTCGATAGCACCTTGCCCCCCAGCAAGATGAGGAACACCATCGGGGCCGCGACTATGGCCGACAAGGACACGAATGTTCCTGCGCGAATGAAATAAAAAGGTGTGAGAAATCCGATGGTCAACGTTCGAAGTCGCCGAATCCAAAACGCATCGCCGTTTGAGAATTCGGCCAAAGCCATCCCCACGAGATAAGCGGGGAGTACCGGCTCGCTCTCTGACCAAATTGCCAGGGCACCTAAGCCGAAAAGGATGAACATCACCCATTTCGTCCTAATCGCAGCCGTACGATGACCATACACACGGGTCAGCCAACGACTGGTGGTTGGTAAAACCGCAAGTGCAGTAGCGGTGACAGCAATGAAGATGACAGTTTTATACGTGAAGGGAGCAAATAACAAACCCAGGGCGATAACGGTCCCTAAATCGTTGATAAAGCAAGCACCGAGAATACCCTTGCCATAATCAGTTCTGTTGAAGCCGGTATCCAGCATGACTGCATAGACGACTGCCATTGAGGTGGTCGAAAGTGCCACACCGCAAAGCAAACTGGCTTGAAGGTCCCAGTCGAGGACGTAGCGAGCGATAGCCGCGCAACCCAAGAACGGCGCGAAAAAACCGACCAGCCCAACGACCGTGACTTCTTGTAGCTTGGTTCGAATGACGTCCGGCTCAAGTTCCGCACCGGCCAGAAAAGTGAGCAAGACCGCGCCGGAAATTGCCAGAAACCGTAGCCATTCCAAATTCGAACCTAGAGAGTCAGCCGTGCCGCCGAAGAAAGAAGTTCCGGCGGCTGCAATCACACCAACACAGATTTCAACCAGGGCGATGGATATCCGCAGATGGTAGGCAACGACAGCTGAGATAACCGCCAATCCCAGCCATAGGGCAGCGATGGTGAGATGATGTTCCATGATGGAGTCCTCCTTCTGTTAAATCAATCGGGCCGTGGCGTAGGCCTAGCAAGCCCGCACAGTAGGAGTCATCAGTCCAGCCAGGACGGTTTCCATACCAGGGGGGACTCCATCCCCTCTCATGATCTTAAATTACCCAGTCCCCTTTTTCATGGTTCATCCTCCTTAAGGCAAAATTATTGAGTATATCGGTTAGTATGGCTCTTTCTCCGGGTCAGTAGTCCGATTCAACCGTACCAACTCGTGGCTGTCCAGGGCAGGGCGTTCCAGCAAACACTGGGTCTGTTGAGAGCTTAATCGAGAGCGTTTAAATCGCATGCGGCTAGCATAATGAAACCCTGTTATCTATGCCAGCCCTTTTGCCTTTTTTACCGGTCGAGATGGCCGGGTGGCAAGTTTTAACTTTTGGGATTGTGTCGCTGAAATGATGCCCTGGCCGTTTGTCCAGAGCGCGATTCCCCCGAGGAGACCCGCCGTGTTGGAGACTATCGTGGCATGAGATGGCAATACAATGGTCACCTTTTTGCCATTGCCCCCGCCTATGTACAGATGGTCGAAATTGATCACTGGATCTAATATCTCAATGGCTTTGGCCAGACGTTGATTCCATCTCTTTTTCCCCACCATTTTCAGTGCGTTGGCTCCCAATTGTACTTCGTATGTCTGTCGCTTTCGAAAGGGATGGTGGGCAATTTCCAAATTAGGCACGAGGTGCCCATTAATAAATAACGCGGTTCCAAACCCGGTTCCCAGGGTCATGACGAGTTCGACCCCTTGGCCTTTGATCGCTCCATAGCCCTGCACATCCGCATCATTTGCTGCCCGAACCGGCTTGTTGAGCTGTCGTTCCAGTTCTCCAACAAGATCGGTCCCGGGCCAGGATGCATCCAGATTGGGGGCTGTTTTCACCCGGCCCTGATGAATGACGCCAGGAAACCCCACCGAGACTCGATCAAACCGGCCAAGACTGTTGGCGATTTCTGAAATGAGGGGCACGATGGCCTGTGGCGTGGCGGGTTGCGGCGTAGGAAGCCGAATGCGCTCAGTCACGGGCTGGCCGGACTGATTGAGAAGGATGCCTTTGATCCCCGACCCGCCAATATCAATGGCGAGGGTGATGGCTGAGCGGGAAGCCTTTGTGGTTTTTCGTTTGGGATTCATCTGAGTTTCTCCTCGAAATTGGAAAATGGCAGAGGGTCACCAGCTATCCTTCACAAACCTTGCCGGCCGTTATACACCTCTCCGCCGTTTTGGACATATCGCTGTAACACAGCGGCTGCGTTGGTTCGCCCGATATCCCGGGTCACGGTGATCCCCCTTTGCTCAAGTTCGGTGATCCAATCGGCAGGCTTGGGGCCTTCATCAAAGCCTACTGCTTCGGCGTCGCTTCCCCTTGCGCCACATACGACCTGCTGGACGCCGGACCAGGAAATAGCCCCCAGGCACATACCGCACGGCTCACAGCTCGTCACCAGTTCGTGTGGGGGAAACCCAATGGCTCCTAAATCATGGGATCCCGCGGCTTGCTGTGCCATCATGATTGCAACGATTTCTGCATGGGCAATTGAACTCTTTGACCAAAGAACGAGATTCACGCCTGGCGCGACCAATTGTTGAGTGTCTAACCGGAAAATCCCTGCACCAAACGGCCCTCCTGTTCCGAATTGAATGTTGAGTCGTGCCAGCGTGGTGACTAGGTCCATGCGGGCTTCCCGGGTCGGGTAGGTTTCCTGTTGCTGCATAAGATATTCGGTGATCCAGCCTGGTAACTCAAGGCGAAATGGTTGAAACGGTATCGACGGGATGCTCATGTCAGGCGATCAACGGGTTTGAGTGTTCTCGTAGCAAAGCGGTTATGAGGCTCTCGTGCTTGTATAAAAAACAATCCGAGGGGCTCATCCCGTAAAAGGGGGCCCCTCGGATTATGTGGCATACACCACGGAAGGAAAACCTCATGTGTCGACTGGCCCAGCGGTAGGCTATTGACGAGTTTCTCGTTTATGGTTTGGCCGAATCTTTCAGCTATGAAGGTTGAGACTTCCCTCTTGTCACTCACGTCCAAGCCGACTGAATTCACCAGTGTGATATGCCCTTTGGCATGCTTGTGTTGGAGTAGGGAAATGATTCGGCAAAAACGAAAAGGCCCGTCAGGAGGCTGAGGCGGGTTTCGCCGCCGATGGGCCAACAAAGCCCGGTGGAGTAAGGTCGTCCATGTGAGACCCCCTTTCCTCTTTACGGTTTGAAAGGAGAGGCACGCTCATGTTCTCCTTTCCTTCATAATCGGCTTTCATGAGCGCATCCGTAATGCTACGCTCATGAGAAAAATCTGTCAATAGGGTCTATCCCGTCATCGATTCATGTGGAAGGGGCGATGAGCAAATTTACTCACCAGGTGATTCTCATTACTGGGGCGTCTTCTGGAATTGGAAAAGCAGTCGCCTGTGCCTTGGCATCGCACGCTCCCAAGCTGATTTTGGTCGCGAGAGATCGGTCCCGCTTGGAGGAGGTCGCCCTCACCTGTGAAAGACTGGGTGCGTCCGCACTGGTGATTCCCACAGACGTGACCGATCCCCAGGCCTGTTCCGCCATGATTCAACAGGCTGTTTCGAAATTTTCCCGGATTGATGCCTTGATTAATAATGCCGGCATGTCCATGTGGTCGACGGTAGACGATATTCAGGACGTGCGGCTTTTTCAAGAAGTGATGGCGGTGAATTTTTTCGGAAGCGTGTACTGTACAAAATTCGCTTTGCCGTTCTTGAAGAAAACTCAAGGCCGGATTGTGGCGATCTCCAGTGTTGCGAGTTTGACGGG
>WHTE01000133.1 GCA_009377845.1 Nitrospirales bacterium
CCGCCTGCATGCGCAAGCTGCTGACCATTCTCAATGCGATGGTCAAGCAGCAGACAACATGGCAAGATAGACCGATGCATGCTCATTGACATTCAAGACAGTTGCTGAGCCCAGGTCGAAAAATACCTTGACTGAGCGAGATCTTTCGTTTCTCTCAGGATGACAATGCAGAAGTTCAGAATTTTACAACTGATCCAATGCTCCAAGTTTTCCATCGACAAGACTTGGGTCACAGGGGTTCATCTTGAAAACCTGCGATAGAGCAGGTAGGTTTGAAGGGTGGGAAACCTTTTTCATAGTTATTTCTTTACTGAAATGCTGAGGGTCAGTATGGGTCATTATTCAAAGATTCTCATGTGGCTTATCATATTCGGCGGGCACGTTTTCTCATCGGGGTTTGCGGAAACCGTCGGAATTCCGATTCGCAACTCTATTGAACATGCCAAGTTGGCTACCGTGGGAATCCTTCAGTCGGATCAGACCGATATTCCTGATAATGATCATGGGCTGCCGGTGAGTATTCGTGGATCAGGGATCCACATCGGTCAGGGTGTGATCGTGACGGCGCGGCATGCGGTGGAACGTTCAGAAGGAGGGAGAATCGTGGTTCCGGAGACCATTCATGTGGTGACGGACGACCTTCTGGAGTTGCTGGCAATCCGTCAGGGAGCCAATGCCTACCTGGATGTGGCGGTGTATCAACTCCAGGGTACCGAATCCGATTGGCCCCACGCGCATGTCGAGTTTGCGGACGGGGACGTCACATATGGAGATCGGGTCTTTACCGTCGGCTATCCACTGGGTTGGGGGCCGGCCATCACCTTTGGCACGGCCGGAAATCCAGATACCTTTTTATCGACCGTGCAAAGCCGGTTGGTGCAAGTGGATATGTCCGCGTGCAGTGGCAACTCTGGAGGCGGGCTTCTGAATCAACATGGACAACTGGTGGGCCTCGTTCACGCCATTATTCAAACTGAAACGCAGCATGAAGATCGGCGGTGTAGCCGGTTTGCCTTTGCCTTGCCAGGCCCGCTTGTTCAACGTGTGGTGACCTCATTATTAGCCGGTAATATGCCGGGGTTTTCGGTGCTTGGCATTCACCTCCAAACGGTGAGGAAGGGGAATCGTTGGGCGTTGATGGTGGCCAAAGCGACAGGCCCTTCACGTCATGCCGGATTTCAAAAAGGAGATGTACTGTTGTCTATTAATGAGGTAACCATTGCCACACCGGCCCAATTGAAAAATTATTTGATTGAACGGACGGAGCCCGGGCAAATTGTCGAGCTTAAGGTTCAGCGGGGAGATAATCAGGAGATGCTCTCCGTCACGTTGGGGGGCTCCTAGCCGGCCATCAATTCCCCATTTCTTCCTCTCGTTCCGCTTATGGGTCTCACAGGTTTTTTTGAGACAGATTTTCATGACTGATACAGGGGTGCAATGAATTGAGGGCTGCCACAAGATCATCGTCATATGATGCGAAACCCTCAAGATCCCTCACGATCGTTCCGATAGAGCCACTATGCGGATGGAAAATGGTCTAACCTCAGCTTTCGATCGGCCCATGGAAACAGGATGAACCCGCATCCATGATTATTAAAGAAAAAACAATGAATGGTTTGCCAGTGCTGAGCCTTTCGGGAAAGTTAGATATTTTTTCCCGAAATGCCTTCAAGGAGACTGCCGAAAAATACACAGAGATGGGTGCAAAAGGGTTAATCCTGGATTTTCAGGGAATTACTTCTGTGGATAGTGTGGGGTTAGGAGTGTTGGCGGTCGTCGCCAGGACTTTTCAGAAACTCAAGGGGCGGATTATTTTGGTGAATCCTCAGGATCAGGTGAAATCTCTTTTCTTTGAAATGAATTTGGAGAAAATGATTCCAATGTATAAGACGGACGAACAATTTTCTCAGTTTTCTGAGCTTTAACCCTCCCTCATTTCTCTTTCTTCCTTCTTTTTTCCCTTCCGTTTGTTCTGTTGATATGCTCTGCGGGTTTCTGCCAGGTTTCAATCGGCGATTTCCTCGTGCCTGCGCCGGAGCTCCCGGCCTTCGTAGCCGAAGCTACTTCGGCGGAGTAGGCTCGGCAGGCAGGCCAATAACGTTCTCCGAACCAGTGAAAAGTATGGATGTGGCAGAAGGACACTCTGAACAGTTTAACTCATGTTATTTTACTCCTGACGCCTCACGCCTTACGAATCCGTGCGGCCTTGCCACGGGAAACGGCGTGTCTCACGCTGGGGTTGGGCGGGTCAGAATGAGGGCCTTCCCTTGTCGGGCTTCGGGACCAGTTTTGAATACTCCCGCATTTTTGTACGGCTCCCGGTTTCCCACATGCGGATCACCGGGCAAATTATTTCAATTATTCAACAGTGATCATGCGCCTTTGGCTCACCCGTGTATCATGAACATGGCAGATGGAGAATGGAGGAAACCGGAAAGAAAGGACTGGCGAGTCTTGATCGCCTCACTTCTCACTTTTAACTTTTGACGTATTTTCTACACAGTCCTTTAGGGGTTGGGGTGTGGATATGACGGGAAAAAACGTTCACATGTCGTTGTTGCTGAGCCGCATTCCCACCGCCTCCATGAAAATTTTGCACCATCGGTCATGACCGTCATGTTGTTGCTTATCGGGCGGCGCCAAAAAATTCCAACTCGCGGTACGATCAGTTCGGGCGGAAGAGCCATGAACAGGTGTGCAGGGGTAGTCAATAGAGAGAAGATTCCAGTAAAGTATAAAAAAATTATGAATGAGGAGAAATCCTTCGTTACCAGATATCATCCCGCGCTCTAACCCGTTCAGGTTTGCTTCGTAATTTCATCTTCCACATCTTCCACAACGATTAACCACATACCTGTGATCATTCCTCTTCATTCCCGCCAGTACGATGCGATCGTAGTCGGCATGGGGCCAGCCGGGGCTTCGACCGCATTTGAGTTGGGCCAAATGGGCATGTCCGTATTGGCCTTCGATAAGCAGGTTCATCCCCGGTACAAGGTCTGTGGCGGGGGACTCTCGGCCAGGATTGAGCGGATTTTACCTGCTGATTTCAAAACGGTCGTCGAAGGGACTGTGTATCGAGTGCAATTTACCTACGGCGGGGAAGACTCATTTTTTATTGAGTTTCCGCAACCCGTTGCCTATATGGTGATGCGCCAGAAATTTGATCAATGGTTGGTCGAAAAAGCCCGGCAGGTTGGAGCGGAGATCAAAGAAGATGAGGCAGTGGTTGCCGTTCAGGAATTGGAGGATGGGGTTGAAGTGTCTACCGGGAAAGGACGATATCGTGGTCCCATTGTCATCGGGGCCGATGGAGCGATGAGTGTGGTTGCCCAGCAGTGTTTTCCGGGGCGACGATTCCGGAAAATTCCCGCTTTGGAAAGTGAATATCATGGAGAAACGCCGCACGCATTTCAGCAGACTCGGACGGCGCTCATCAGTTTACGTGCTGCAAAAAAAGGCTATGGCTGGGTCTTTCCTAAAGAGAACGGTCTTTCCTTGGGTGTGGGAGAGTTTGTCAGAGGCGCGAATCGACCCAGGAGGAGCTTTGAGGATTTTGTCAACCATGAGTCTGCCGTGGCCGGTCTGTCGATTCCCTTGCCGTTGGGGCACCCGCTTCCTATCGCCAATCAACAGGCCAACCGCAACGGATATCGGTGGACAGGAAGCTTGGTAAGGCATCGGGCGGTGTTGGTCGGGGATGCCGGGCATTTGGTTGATCCGTTACTGGGAGAAGGCATTTATTATGCGATCCGGTCCGGACAATTGGCGGCCGCCAGTGTGGCTGCCACCCTGCGGAATTCCACGCATCGGTTGGAAGAATATGAAAGAAATGTGGAGGCCGAATTTGGACTGGAATTTCGAGTGGCCGCCCGATTAGGCACAATCATCTATGGATTGCCGCGATCATGGCATTGGTGGGCGGGCCGGACCTTTCCCGACGGGTATCAACGGGTCCTTCGGCGTTATTGTGAACTCTTACAGGGCCGGGAAACGTACCAGACTCTTTGGGCCAAAATTCTTCAGCGGCTTAAAGGTCCGTTTGGGCGTTCGTAGTGTGGTGGCGCGGTCTGTGCGGAAGAAAGATGTTGGAGGCGATAGAAGGCCATGATCTTCAGCGGCCTGTTGTCGTCACCTGTCTTCCAGGAAGTGGTAGACTGCCAAGGCATCGATTAAGGCCTGAATGCCCCAACCCCATGTTGCGCGGACAGTATGGTGTTCCTGGCCGGAAGCGGCCATGAAGATTGTCAGGCTCCAACCGTCGACCTTGAAGTGATGAAAGGCCGTCGGTTGGGACTCCAGGAGCCAGTCGGACTTGGAGAATCGAGAGCGAAAAAGCGGCTGAGCGAGGCCAGATTGTGACGATTTCGCCGGCTCATAGTGGGACTATGGTCCAAGAAAGCGGCGAAATATGGACCGCTGAGACACGTTTGCAGCCGATTCTTCCTAAGTCCGACAGGCTCCTAGCACCACTTCCAGATGTAATCGTTGTTGTAACGACTCGCTGATTTCCTGCAACAGGTGATCCATCTGATATTGGAGGAATGTGGCAAGATCGGTGATCATGGCTTTGTGGTTGTGCGCGATCTCGGCCAGGCACAGTGTCACAAAGGAGATCAGCGTCACCGGTTGATCCTGGTGTTGGCCATCTGAAAAACACTGATGCGTGGCCAGGCTCATAAAAGGGGAAAGGGGGGCATTGATGCTTCGTAAGAGTTCCTGGGTTTCCGGCCATCCGATGCAGGGAGGAAGGACAGGGATCAACGTGAGATTGGTCTTCACGTCCACGAAACCGGAGTTCAGGTCGCCATCATTGCTTAACGGGCCATAGGGCACATGAAAAATCTCAGTTCGTTCTGAAAGAAGAATGCCCATCATCGTGACCTCTCGTTGATACTCGATAACACGAGTGATTATAGCGGGTTGGAGGCGGGCTGCTCGAGAGCGGCACATGCGAAAGAACGTTCGGGACGAGAACCAGACCATGTGGGCGTTGGTTCCTTGAGACTGGGCTAGCCGACAATGAATGAATACGATGAAGGGAATTGTGATGGATCATGTATGGCGACGATGGATCATGCACGGGAATGCTCCGATTTGTATTGACTCCGAAGGTCTTCCATTTGTGAAAGGGCGGGGTTCCAGGAATCAGGGGTGGGGGTGCATGAAAAGGATGTTCGAGGTGGCGAAGGTGAGCGGAGGAGTGGCTCTGGTCATCATGCACGGCAATACAGCCATGGTGGTCTGGTTTTCTGTTTTGGGTGCGTGTATGTTCGGGCGGACAGCACCCCTTGAGTCATGCTGCAAGGGATAAAATCCTTATCTCATCGGTGTGGCGGTGTTTATTCTGTTTTTACATCATTGTCATGAAAGTCGGAAACTAAAGGAGAGTAATACGTATGTCAGCGCTGATTTATGGACAGAAACTGTCCAAAGCTTATGGGACCAAGCGGCTTTTTCATGAACTCACTCTTGGGGTTTCTGAAAAAGACCGAATCGGGATTATCGGGCCAAATGGATCGGGGAAAAGTACCCTCCTTCGGATCTTTGCCGGGCTTGAGCAGCCGGATCAGGGGAGGGTGACCCGACGGCAGCATCTTCGGATTGCCTATATTCCCCAACAGGCTGAGTTCGATCCTGAATCCACTGTGGCAGAGGAAATCGAACGGGCGGCGTTGGCATCAGGCCTTCCCGCGCATGACTGCGTGGCCCGCGTGCAAGAGACTTTGGGAAGAATGGGATTTGGTCAGGGGGATCAGCTGGTGGGTCCCCTTTCAGGCGGATGGGAAAAACGGCTTGCCATCGCGTGTGGGTTTGTTCAAGCGCCGGATGTCATGTTGGTGGATGAGCCGACGAACCATCTCGATCTGGAAGGAATGCGGTGGTTGGAGCAAGTGATGTCCCAGGCTCCGTGGCCGTGGATCATGGTAAGCCATGATCGCTGGTTCCTGAATCATGCAACGAATAAGGTGGCAGAATTGAATACCCGCTATCCTGATGACATTTTTCTCGTTCCCGGCACCTATGAAGAGTTTTTGATCAAACGTGAAGAATTTCTGACCACCCAAAATCAACAGGCTCAGGCCTTAGCCGGAAAAGTCCGGCGGGAAGAAGAGTGGCTCAGGCGAGGCCCCAAGGCTCGAGCTACCAAAGCCAAGTATCGCGTGGATTCCGCCCATGCGTTGCAGGCCGAATTGGCTGAGACACAAGCGCGCTTGCGACAAGAAGAAACCTCCATCGATTTTGTGGGCTCCGGCCGACGGACCAAACAACTGATGGTGGTGCAACATCTTCGAAAAGCGTTTGGCGCACGCACGCTCATTCAAGATTTGGACTTGGTGATCTCCCTTGGAACCGCCATCGGGATTTTGGGACACAATGGCTCGGGGAAGTCCACCCTCCTCAAATTACTGGCCAAGGAATTGGAGCCGGATCGTGGGACCGTCACCTATGCCGACAAATTGCAGGTGGTGTATTTTGATCAAAACCGCGCTCAACTCAATCCGAAGATGACGTTACGACGGACGTTGTCGGACACGGGCCACACCGTCACGTACCGGGGACAGACGGTGCATCTGGCCGGATGGGCCAAGCGATTCCAGTTTCAGCCTGAACAACTGGATCTCCCTATTGAGTTGCTCTCTGGCGGCGAACAAGCCCGGGCGGTCATGGCTCGTTTAATGTTGCAGCCCGCCGATGTCTTGATTGTGGATGAGCCGACGAACGATTTGGATATTCCGACGCGAGAAGTACTGGAAGACAGTTTGAAGGAATTCCCGGGAGCCTTGGTCTTGGTCACCCACGATCGGTATATGTTGGAGGAAGTTTGCTCCGAATTTGTGGGATTGGACGGGAACGGGGGATATGGCCAATTTGCCGACTATGGGCAATGGGAAGCGTGGCTTCGCCGCCAACGGTCAGGCAAAGACCAGTCAGGCACTCAAACACGGGGTATCAGTGCCGCTGCTGGACGGTCTAAATCCAAGAAACTTTCTTTTCGTGACCAGCAAGAGTATGACACGATAGAAAAACAAGTGCTTGCTGCGGAGGCTGCACTCGAACAGTGCCGTGCCAAAACAGAAAATCCCAAAATTGCCTCCAATCACGTCCAACTCCAAGAAGCGTATGACGCTCTAAAGACTGCTGAGCAGGAAGTGGAGCGCTTGTATACCCGGTGGGCGGAACTCGAAGCCAAACAACAGGGCGCCTAGTGGTACAATAAAAAATGGTTGCCTGTCATGGTCATTGAACATTTTTCAGTCAAATCGCAATAAATGGTGTGAAAATAAGGAAGTGAACCGATGAGAAAACCCGTAATCATCCAAAGTCTCTTGATGATACTCCTGTTTTGTGTTGTGGCGGGAGTAACATGGGCAAGCTTTCAGGCAGGAGAAGATGCCTACCTGCGGGAAGATTATGAAACTGCTCTATCCGAATGGCGGCCGTTGGCTGAACAGGGAGATGCCGAGGCGCAGAACATGTTGGGCTATATGTACCGGTTTGGCGAAGGGCTTCCGCAGGATTTTGAAGAGGCCCGGCAATGGTATCGTCGGGCTGCCGATCAAGGGAATGCCACGGCTCAGAACAATCTTGGTGCCATGTACCGCCAGGGTTTGGGGATACCGCAGGATTATCAAGAGGCTTTTCGATGGTTTCTTCGGGCTGCCGAGCAGGGGAATGGTGGTGCTCAAAATCATGTTGGCCTCATGTATTACAAGGGTGAGGGGGTGGGAAAGGACCTGGTTCAGGCCTATATGTGGGCTTATTTGGCTGCCCAGCAAGGGGTGGATCCGTCGATCCAAGCCGTAGACTTTCTCGCGCAGGAAATGACCCCATCCCAGATTGCAGAGGCAATGGATCTGGCAAAGAAATGGAAGCCCAAAGGCGAAGAGGTTGCCCTTTAGAATAAACTATGACGACCTCTTCGGTGGAATAATCATGTTGACGTGGTCAGGCGCTGAGGGTTCATGTCTATGATGATTCCCGGGAAATCCGGTAGATGTTGAGAAGTGTGCCGATCTGCAGATCCTATGACTTCCATTTCCTCTCCTTTATTTGACTCCCTCCCGGCAGAGTGCTAGGCTAACATACGGTGCAAGCGATGGTGGTTTTCCTGCCGCTCTCTCGTGCCTTCTAATTCCCAGGAGGCGTGATTTTTCGAGTGTTTTTTTGGTTTTGCTGCCTTCATTCCTCCTCGCTTTCCGTATTTTTTCGGCTGATGAGTAAGAGAAGTCATCCTATTCGAGAGGAATGGGAAGACCACAGTGAGCATCCTTGACCATCTTGGGGGAAGGGATAAAATATTGAATTCTCTCTCCTGGAGGGGGTAGTCTCAACGTGTGGAGAGAAGGGGCGTAGATTGCTAGATGAGTAATATGAACTTTGATCCTATCCCGACGTTTTCGAATGGCTCTCAGCTGATGGTGAGTACGAAGCATTCCGGCAATGACCATTTTACCTGCGAATTATTTGAAGCAAACCAAGGCTCTCAAGGTCGTTGGGACCTTCGGATTGTGTCTAATCATCTAGAAGCCTCTACCTGTGTCGCAGCTCAGACCATTGCCTATGATTATGCGAAATGTCTGTATCCCACTTCGGGGGTGAGATGAAACAGCCGCCCTCTTTGATTTGGGTGGGCCTGGGATTTCGCGCCTTAATGTCTTCGTAAACGGTGCGTGGTGGTTGTCATGATTGAAATGTTCTTTTACAAAGAAGGAGGCCTCTCATGAAGCTGACAATGAAGTGGGGTGGGAAGGTCAGAAATAGAAAAACATTTAAACCGGAACCGAAGATTCGTTGGGATCTGCTTGGTCTCGCCGATCCTTCTAAAGAGAAAGTCCCCATGCCGATCGATGAGGTTCGCCGGCAAGTCCTGATGATGTCGAGTCCTGGACTTGGTCAAGATGCCTCCGCGCGTCCGGTAGCTGCCCCCAAAAAAGATCCCCGTGTTCCGACTCCCGCGAAGCGAGTGTACAAGGCACGTCGGGATGCGTCCAAGTAAGAAAGGGCATTCCCCGAACCTGAACGATGCGGACAATTGGAGAAAGGATCATGGGTTTCTCAATAACCTCAGGCTGTGTTAACCCGGCAGACTGTCAGAGGAAAGGGAGAGAAGCAGTTCAGTGGTTTTAATAGAAAAGTGATAACCCGAACGAAAAAAGGAGGAATATGGGACGACCGACAAAAGTGACACAGGCCAAACGAAATAGGGAGATGGTCAAAAGAATGAAGCAGCAGGACAAGGAAGCCCGCCGCGAGCAACGCAAGTCGGAGAACGACGAACCCCGTCGGGTTCTTGATGGGGAAGATCCCGACTTGGTGGGGCTGCGACCTGGACCGCAACCTCCGCTGTATTAGGATTTATTATTAGGCCGCGTCCATAGCCATAGCATCACAATTTTTTTCTGGTATGCCCTACCTCTTTCCCTCGCACCTCCATTCCCTCATTCCCTGAATATGCCAGGCTTTCATTCCTTCCAATCGATCACTTCCTGAAATCCCGTATTTTTGCAATCAGGCTCTTCAAAATTTTGACCTGACGGCTGCGTGAGACATCGCTCCATAAGGCAACGGCTTAGCGAGATTCTTCGCCTTTGGCTCAGAATGACCACAAGGCATAGGGATTCATTCTCTATAGTTTCAGAAGGAGGTCATTTTTTTTCACTGTCATCATGTGTCTCCAGGGGAGCCGAGAACGTTGATCCCCGACCGAACTGGGGTGCTGGTTTCTGTTTGACTCATGAACAATGGGACTGTTGAATAATTGCAATATTTTGCCTGTTGATCCGCATGTGGGTAACCGAGAGCCATACGAAAAAAATAAGGGAGTGTTCAAAGCTTGTCCCGAGGTTCGACGAGGGAAAGCCTTCATTCCACAACACCCAACCCGGCGTGAGACACGCCGTTTCCCGTGGCAAGGCCGCACGGATTCGTAAGGCGTGAACCATCAGGAGTAACATGATATGAGTTAAACGGTTCAGAGTATCCTTCTGCCACCTCCTTAATTTTCACTTCTCACTTTTCACTAGTTCGGAGAACGCTGGTCTGCCTGCCGAGCCTACTCCGCCGAAGTAGCTTCGGCTACGAAGGCCGGGAGCTCCGGCGCAGGCACGGCGGCATTTTTCAACACTCCCACAATGGTTTCTGTAGCCCTCCCGGTATGTCATAATATCTCTATGAAAGCCCTTATCAAGGAAAAACCTGAACCGGGCCTCAGGTTAACGGACTTGCCGGATCCCAAAGCGGGTCCTGCCGAAGTTGTGGTGCGAGTGAAGGCGACGTCATTATGTGGAACGGATGCCCATATTTATAACTGGGATGAATGGGCCAGCCATCGGCTTCAGTTGCC
>WHTE01000134.1 GCA_009377845.1 Nitrospirales bacterium
GGGCAATATCGGCAAAGCCTCCCTTCTCTAGATTTGGCGGGGACCCGACCGGGGAAGAAACTGTAGAATGAGAGATCTCTGCTTGAGAATGAAACGGCATGTTCCACGAACCCAGCAGCAGAATGCCGGCCAGAAAGCTAATGCCGGCCAGCCCGGCCTTCCTGTGGTTCATGCGGGTCAACAACGAAAGGGGCCATTGAAAAGGCCAGCGACGAGAAAGGCGTTCTTGGGTATCCATGGATATTCCTCCTTGATAGTAAGACATCCGACTCTGAGAGATTTGCTACACACATTTTATCCATCCATTATAAAATGGAGATTAAAGGGACATTAATTTTCCTTAATCATGAGAAAAAATTCTTCCTGTTTCCTGCCTCTCTAGAATTTGAGAGACCGTTGCCCTGGAGTATCTGGCCGTTCAGAAGTGACAAGACATCTGCTATGATTCAGGCACCAGGATTCAATCATCGCCTATTCGCATTGCAACGGATCACCAGTCCACGAACCGACCTGTCCACGATGGCAACGCTTCATGTGGTTCGGCGGTGTCGGATGGTGAGACACAAGACGCCACTCAACCAAATGGCCATGCCATGCGTCCCGCGTGGAGAAAGCGATGATGGATTGTCAGAGGAGACCTTTCATGCCAATCGCCCCTTTTCTTCACTCTTAGGTCTTGACGCATGACCGGATGAACCGCGAAGTATTCTCACTCTGATGAAGAGGATTCCATGCCAACACCACCGGATTTTCCATTCAAGAAGGTGACCCATGTCGGCTTCGGCCTGATGGTGCTCATTCTCCTGGCAACCCTTGGGGTTTCTCTCTGGGGTCTTCATCATACAGTGGAAATCTTTGAGTCGGTCATTCACGCGGAGGAGGTCTCAGATGAATTATTACGTGTATTTGCGGATTTAAAAGAAGCAGAGGATCAACAACGGGAGTATCTGCTCACGGGAAATTCCCAATTTCTTGCCCCCTATCATCTGGCCGTTGAGCGCATTCACGCCAGCCTGATTGCCTTAAAAAACCTGGCCATGACTCAACCGCGACGAGATCGTGTGTTTCCGGATTTTAAAAATTTAATCCTTCATCGTCTTGACCTTCTTCAGCACACACTCGACTTACGGGATACGCAGGGAACTCAGACCGCCATCGAGGGGATCCGGTCAGGGGAAGGCATGCAACTTACGGCGAAGATCCGACAACACATCTTGAATTTTCACAAAGATGACGTGGCGGATTTTATTCGCCTCCATGACACGGCACATGCCATGGAGAGATTCACGATCATCACCATGAGCATCGGCCTGATCCTGACCTTTGCGGTCTGCCTGTTCACGTTCTGGAAATTCAAGCGGGACCTGACTGAACGCCAACAACTGGAACGCTGCCTCCTGGAAGAGGCGAAACTGGCCGAAGTCAGCCGGCGCATTGCGGATATCGGGCATGATGTCAAAAACATGCTGACGCCGATTCACATGGGCATGCAGCTACTTGAAGACGAGCTGGATGAGCATTTCAAAGCTTTACCCGACACCAGACAAACTCACACGTCAACGACCCAAGCATTCTATAAAGATATTATCGGCATGACGCGGAGAGGAAGTAGCCGAATCCAGATGCGAGTCAAGGAAATCGCCGACGCCGTGAAGGGCAGCAGCAGTCCACCTCAATTTGCTGCCTGTCACTTGGGGAAGATTGTGGACAGTGTCCTGGACGCGCTTCGGCTCAATGCCGATGAGCGAGGAATCGCCCTGCAAACCCGGGGACTGGATTCGTTGCCTATTCTCCGGGCCGATGAGCAACGTCTCTTTAATGCGTTTTACAATCTGGTCAACAATGCCATTCCTGAAGTTCCCCATGGAGGTTCCGTCACGATCACGGGAGCCCTCTCGCCAAGCGGGAAGGAGATCCTCCTGTCTTTTGAGGACACAGGACGTGGCATGTCGCCTGATGTACTCCGCAGTCTTTTTACCTATCAGGTTGTGAGCCGGAAACCTGGTGGAACAGGCCTGGGAACAAAGATTGTGAAAGATGTTGTCGATGCCCATGGAGGAACCATTCGCGCGGAAAGTACGGAAGGACAAGGCACCACATTCACCATCTGTCTTCCCATTGAAGGGCCAGCGGCCGAAGCCGTATAGTCTTATGCATTTGCGTCATGGGGCATCGTTCTTTCACCATGGCCTCCCTTGATTCCGCCGTCCGCATGAGTCTAAATTTGGTAGCAACCCACGCAGCGGGCTATTCTCGTATCGCTCAACCATCATCTCTGAAAACATGAGGTCAGAACACGACACATTCGAATCAGCAATCAGGGAAGACCAGCTGGTTGACTTCCTTCCTGAAGGAACTGGTGAGTATGCCCCGGCGACACATGATCGTCTTTTTCATCACCGCCGTGCTCTTGGTCCTTCTGGAGGTGGAACTGATAGAAGGGTGGCATGTGGTTCATATCCTGGAAATCCTGGCAGCCTTGGTGTTTCTCTATCTGTTGTGGACGGCTTGGCGGACCAGAAGATCGTGCGAGAGCAACGAGACCCCTTCTTAAGGAAAACGAAAGAGGCTGGCACAGCAATTTTTGTTTGTATCTGTCTCCTTTCCCTACTCCCAAACCGTGGGAAAAATCGATTCCCTTTCCAAACGCCAAGAGGTGTCTCATTAAAAAGGAGTCCAAAAAGGAAGTGTTGAAAACGCATGCCCTGAGTCTAGCGGAAGGGGTCGCTGTTCCTGCGCCAAGCTCCGGCGCAGGCACGGCGGCATTTTTCAACATTCCCATGTTGAAAGAGAATTCAACTCTTGACCAACGACGTATTCTCTTTCTCACTTTGTCGATAGACTAGGATCATTGTTATTATTCGAAAAAGGAGATGACCGATGAAGCAACACAGCAAGACATGGTCTGTTCTCGCACTCGCGCTGGTCACACCGCTCTTGGTCCTCGATGGTTGGCTTTTCAATATTGCTCAGGCCATCGAGGTGGAGATCGAGCTCACCATTCGTGATTCCCAATATACGAAAACGAAATGGGCTCCGCCTCCGGAGGGTGCAGCCGTGGTCCTGACTATCAAAAACGAAGATGCCATCCGACACGGATTCACCTCTCAATTGTTTCATAACCTCTTGGTCCACACACTTTCGGATGGCGTCCAGATCTACGGGAAAGGAATTGAGGGTTTGTATCTTGACCCTGGAGCAACCATTCAGTTGCAGTTTCAGGTGGATAGGCCCGGTGACTACGAGTTCAAATGTGACCTCCACCCGTCCATGCGAGGTGAATTGTTGCTCCTCCATGTGAATGTGGTGTAGTGGATTCGTCTTGAGTTCGTATGGGTGTAAAGCAAGACAGGGTATTTGAAGATTCTCCAGGAATTTCTTGTAAAAATACCCATGTAGTTGCAGTTATCTGGAGAAACCAGATCATGCATCGTACCCTTCACACATCGCGTGGCCCAATCGGGAGAGGGGGTGCTCGCGATTGGTCAAAGCCTTCACACTTTGCAAGAGGAAGATTTGACAAAAAAGGAGGGCATTATGGATGTGTTAACCTTACTCATCGCTGTCGTCGCGTTAGTGATTGCCATCATGGCTTTTCAACGAACCGGCGGGATCCATGATCTCCGGGGACAAATGGAAGACCTCAGCGAAAAAACCGAACACGCCACAAAAGGGGCTCGCGATATGACCGCCGATGCCCTCAGCCGCCTGGAAACGTTTATTCGTGGGCAACAGAAACCTTCTTCAACAGGTCATGAAACTCCGGAATACAAACCGCCATCCACAACGGGTCAGGAAAACCCGGAATGCAAACCGCCATCCATGGAGGACAAACCATGAGACCATGGGTCATGCCGATGACGGCCTTTTTTTTAGGATTGGTCCTCGGGTTAAGCGGTCCGATGTTAGCATCCCGTTATGTGGATCCGCATTTGCCGACTTTTATAAAGAAAACCATTCATCCTCTTGAAGGATCGGTGACGCACAAACAACGCCAACAGGATCGATTACTCATCACCATCACCACACAAAACGGAACCATTTTAGCGACCTTCAAACAACAGGTTCCGGAAATTGACCTTCTCATTGAGGAACATGATCTCGTGACATTAGACGTGCGGCAATACGAACCCTTTGTCAACGACCCCCCGGTGCTTCGAGTCACCAAACACAAAGAGGTCACACCGGCCATCACGGCCCCGACGAATCCGTCTATTCAATCTGAACCCATACCGGAAACGGACTCAACCCTTGATCCACAAAGTTCTTTACCCTAGACTACCGCGGCATTATCGAACGCCTGTTCTTGCTCAATTTGGCACTCGTGTTTTCGTTTTCTTATCAAAAAAAGCTGTAAGGGTGATTGGAACAACCGGAACGCAACAGTTGAATCATTGCGTTATCCTTCTGCAAGGTATCCTGATATTGGTGGTCGTGGCCGGCTGTGGCACTGTCCATAATATTCCCGAGCCTGTCCGACCGACTGCGGTCGAGCAACTTCTCATGGCTCAGGCGATGGAACGCAGCCTGAATGGAGAGAACACCATGCCCATTCCCCTAGCCTATGGAGACACGGTGAGTCTCGACACTTCTGGGCTGACCGTCGAACAACGGTTTTTCAAGGGTGTGATTGCCGGTTGGTTGGGAGAGAGGGGGTTGCGGATTGTCCCGGATTCAGATGATGCGAAATATCGTATCCACATCCTTGTTCAAGCCTTAGGAACAGAACAAAGTGTATCGCTTTTCGGGTTGCCTCCCATAGAAAGTGTGCTCCTCCCTTTTGCATTACCTGAAATTGCGGTGTTTAAAGGGCAATATCAATCAGGGTATACCCGCTTCCGCCTGGATATTTATGAAACCGCGACAGGAAAATTTATTCGCTCCACTCCCTGGTTTCAAGGATCAACGTACTTTAATGAATATACGTTATTGTTTTTTTTCGACTTCTATCGGACCGATCTGATAGCCCCGTTTTGATATACTGTCGTCATGTTCAATGAATATCCTTCAGGTATTCCCCCTTCCCGGAAGGGAGAAGAAAGGAGCCCTGAAAACGTTCGCACCTTATCGCAGGAAGGACGCCGGAAGAACCGGTGAAACCCCATAGACCCTTCTCCTAATTTTTTCACAACGGGGACTTCTTCCCCCAACGTGTCGTAGCCGGAGCCTCTGCAGCGTGTCTCATCCAAAAGCACTTCCTGGTTGGCCTACATGGCTTTTTCGAATCGTCTTGACGGTCCTGCTCTGTGGAATTCTGTTAGTGGGAATCGCTTTTGTCACACTCCCGATGTTTTCCGATACGGACTGGGTGAAGCAATCTTTGATGGACATGCTGGAAACTTCTGCGGGGGGCCCTATCCACATAGACACCCTGAAGGTGCATCTCTGGCCCTCTCCTCAAATCACCGTGACAGGCCTCACTTTCACATCTGAGACGCCTGGCCCCCATACCTCTTTGCAGGCCAAACAGGTCGAGGTGGCCTTCGGATGGGACTCACTTTGGCAACGCAACCTGGTGTTAACCCGTGGAGTGATTCAGGAACCGGAGTTGACCCTTCAGGTTCCTCGTGTCACGGAGGCAAAGGAACCGGCGGAGTGGACATTCCCGTCCATTGGGGCATTGGCTATCCATGATGGACGGTTTCATCTCCTGAAGGAGTCGGCCACGGGAACACCCACGACATTGACGTGGGAGCGTATTCAACTCACCGTGGCCGGAATGGAACCGGAGGGAGCGACAACCATTCAACTCGCCGCTCAGGGGCCGGACCAAGACAGACCTTCCTCTTGGGCACTTCAAGGAACACTGTCTGGTATCGACCAGACCGAAGCCGCTTCTGGCAAGACCGTGAACAGGGGTATTCCGCCTTTCACCGTGCGAGGGCGGGTGGAGATCTCCCATGTGCAACTTGGGCATCTGATGTCATTTCTCTCGGATGACCTCAAAGAACCGTCTCATGTCAGAATATCCCTTCAGGGCGAGTATGCCTTTACCCTGAAACACGACACGAACACCTTGGCGTTGCCCAGCTTTCAAATTTCATTGGACGAGTGGGGCCTCACCGGCCAAGGCCGAATCACCGATCTGCAAACGGATTCCCCCCTTCTTCTGGTCTCGGGCTCAACCAGCTCTATTGCCATTCAACGCTTGACTCATCTTCTTCCACCGGCTTGGCTGTCACAGGATGTGCGAACCTTTCTGACCGACCGGAAGGTGGGCGGAACCCTGGAGTTGCTTTCCGGATCCGTCCAGGGGCGGTTGAACCAAGAAGATCCTCTGGTCGTTGAGGGCGTGGTCCGGTTGGAGGAAGGCCGACTCCTGACCGTACCCGACCATCCTCCGGTCACGCAGCTATCAGGAACCCTGGCGTTTGACTCCCATCTGATCAGAATTCGGGATATCCTTGGTACCGTAGCGCCATTCACGCTTGCCGCGCAAGAAGCCACCCTTCACATTCAAGATGCCGGCCTTGATGTCTCCATCCCGACGTTTCAAATCTCTGAACATGACTGGACGCTGACGGGGGAAGCCAGCTTCACACATTTTGGAAATGCCTCACCAACTCTGGCGATCTCAGGGTCAGCACCACCCATTGCCATCCAACACCTGGCCAAGCTTCTTCCCGAAGCCTGGATGCCTGCTCCAATTCGAACAGTCCTCGTGGACCGGCAGGTGGAGGGCACCATGGAACTTCTGACCGTATCCGTGAGGTGGCCCCTGAATGGAGAAGAACCGGTGGCGGCCGATGGGGTGATCCGTCTTGAACAGGGCCATATGCTTGTCGATTCGAACCATCCCCCGGTCACACACCTAACCGGATCCGTCGTCTTTGATTCCAACCTCGTCAGAATCCTCGATCTCCAAGGCAGGCTTGAGTCTTCAGACCTGTTCATCAAGGAGGCCACGCTGGAATTCAGAGATTCGGATATTTGGGTGGACCTTCAGGGAAGAGGCGATGTGTTCGCACAGGATGTCGTGCAAGCCGTGCGTCGTGATCCTCGCAGCCAGTCCCTTGCTCAATCACTTGCCGATTACCCGACCATACAAGGACGCCTTCGAGTCGCCACACACCTTAACGGTTCTCTCGCACATCCTAAACAGCTTCGCATTCTTCAGGGAAGTCTGGCCATGGAGCAGGTCAACCTGTATCCGAAAGCGGACTGGTTGGCCATGACCACCGTCACAGGCTACATGACGTTTGATCACCGCCGCTTGGCCATCCACACACTCAAAGGCCTACTTGGCAACAGTCCCCTTGAGGTGACAGGTCAATGGGACTTCCGGAACGAAACGAGTTCCTCCAATCTGACCGTCCGCAGCACCCTCGCCACTTCGGACCTTCTGACTCTATTTCCTCCTCTTTCCGACACCTTCTCCACTTTTGCCGGCTCACTCGGAACCACGCTCACCCTCTCCGGCACGACAGAGTCTCCCTCCTACCGGTTACACGTCGATCTCACCGACTGGGCGCTAGCCTCATCGGGGATATTCACCAAGCCGGCCCACATTCCCGGCACCTTTGACGCGACAGGGCATATTCACGAACTGCACACATTGGTCATTTCTCACGGGGAACTGTCGCTGCCTCCGTTTAAACTGGATGTCCGAGGCAGCCTTGCCATGCAAGAACCGTCACGTATCCGGATCGGGCTTCGAACAGAAAGTGGAACGGGCGCGTTGCTCCCTGAAGGGATGATCCTCGGCGATGAACGACTGGGGCTGTCCACACTGGCCATCACTCTGGCCCTTCAAGGACAGGATCGGGATTGGACTACCTGGACCATACAAGGAGCAGTCGAATCCACAAACCGGGTTCGACTGTCCGACACCAACGGGTCGGATCTGGGCAGCAAAGCGTTCAGACTCACATGGCTCCAAAAAGACCAGAAAGCCAATGCCGATTTTTCCGTTAGGAACCTGCTGATTGAAAAACTGTTACCGCCTGACCTTCCCCCTCGTTTTACCGGAGCGTTGACCCTCAAGACGTCGATGGACATGGATCTCACGCGTCCTGAATGGGTTCAACGATTTTTGAAGGGTAAAGGGGACATTCGTCTCAAGGACGGTCGTATTCTGACGAGTGCAGTTCTCTCCAAGATCCTGGGCCTGTTAAACGTGCATAATGTCCTGCTTGGTAAAATTAATATTTTAGAAAGCGGATTTCCCGTCGACCAGCTCACCGGCACCTTCTCCGTGGAGGATGGGCTTGTATCCACAAAGAATTTGGCCCTGAAAAGCCCCGTGCTGGCATTGGCGGCCACCGGAACCTATGACCTCCCAACCGATCAGTTTGATGCCATAGTGGCGGTCAGTCCGTTCGGCGCCTATTCCTCGTTACTGAAAAGTATCCCTCTGTTCGGAACGCTTATAGAAGGAGAGCGACAAGGATTGACGACCGCCCTGTTTGAGGTCAAGGGTCCAAGAACAGACCCTCGCGTGACGTATCTACCCCTTCAATCCCTGACGGGAGGCATTCTGGGAATCGCCAAATTCCCTCTTGATATTTTGAAAAATATGCTCACCCTGCCGTTGCCGGATAGGAAAAGCACTCTTAACGAGGATCCAGCCAAGTAAGCATCAATGGGGAGTCGGGAAAGTGACCCGAATCACTGGAAAATTCGCCAGGTTGCCTCACCCCCCACTGGCTTCTTCAAGAGGACTTCACCAGCACATACAAATGACGTGAGGCACGGATCAGCACGACCAGCACCGCTTTTTCTTTTTTAAGTCGTTGAGACCACGAGGAATACTCACTGACGGATTGAACGGGATGCTTATTCAATTCAATAATGACATCTCCCTCCATGATCCCGGCCAATTCGGCGGCACAACCTTCCTCAACGAATGAGACCACGGCCCCCTTGGATAACGGATTTAACCCGTATTCCTGAATCGCTGGCTCGTCGATATCGGCCACTTCCACTCCGGCCAGCGGATGTTCCAATCGGGTGGTTCGGGTACGGGGTGGCTGAATGATTGGTGGTTGCTCACGGATAACCACCCTCACCTTGCCATCTTTTCCGTTCTCAACAACACCCAGTTCAATCTGTTGCCCAATGGGGGCACTTGTCACCTGTTCCAACAGCATTCGTCCATCTTTCACGGTTTTCCCTTGGTACTGAAGAATCACATCTCCCCGGTGTATGCCGGCTTTATCGGCTGGCCCACCAGGGACTACATCAGTCACCAAGGCCCCATCACTGCCTTTCAGGCCAAACCACGGCGCAAGCTCCGACGTCATTTCCTGGACCCCTAATCCTAAATATCCTCGCACAATCTTTCCCTTTTGGATCAATTCGTCTAACACAGGTTTGGCCAATGAAGAGGGCACAGCAAAGCCCACTCCCTGATATCCGCCACTTTGAGAAACAATTGCCGTATTGATACCAACTAATTCTCCTTGTGTGTTCACCAGCGCCCCGCCCGAATTCCCGGGATTAATCGCCGCATCGGTTTGAATAAAATCTTCAAAACGGGCTAGCCCCATACCTCCTCGATCAAGACCACTGACGATACCGAGCGTCACGGTTGAATTCAGAGCAAACGGGTTGCCAATCGCCAACACGTATTGGCCAACCGCTAAAGAGGAAGAATTTCCCCACGGAATAACGGGAAGATCCTCAGCCTGAATTTTGATGACGGCCAAATCTGTTTCGGGATCCGCACCGACAACCTTGGCTGGAAATTCGCGTGAATCTGGAAGAATCACGAGGAGATCACGGCTTTCCGCGACCACATGGTTATTGGTGACAATATATCCATCGGAGGAAATGATGACTCCTGATCCTGATCCCCTTTGACGTTTGGGAATATCAGGAGGCCTATGCCCACCCTCAAAATCTCCAAACGGTTGTGGCACGCCTCCTCCCCGGGAGTCGTAAATATCGATGGTGGCGGTGATGTTGACGACAGCCGGAGTCACCGCCTTCGCAATTTCCGCAAATCCTTCTGCTAGCGCCGCACTCCGGATTTCTTTTCGTTCCACGGCTGATTCTGAGCTTTCAGCCGCCCATCCATGACTCCTCTCCATTCCGACGATAGCAGCAAGAGAACCGACAAACCCGATCCAAGTCGCCAGAGCCACGCCAAAGAGACGCAGAGTCCACGGAAGATGACACACTTGCGCCGGCTTCTTCTCCATTTTCACGTTCATCCTCAGTTTCCTTTCCGCATTTCATACACCCTTTCACTCCACAATTCCCATTCAACCTCCCATTACCCTCGCTCCTTTAG
>WHTE01000135.1 GCA_009377845.1 Nitrospirales bacterium
CCCGGCCTTCGAGAAGCTGGTCCCCTTTCATCATAGAGACCACACTCAGGCCCACCATGGCCGAGAGACTTTCCCCATACACCGTGAGGCCGGAATAGGGAAATTTCAAGAAGACGGTCAAGGAATCGGACGGAAGATTGGCCACGGCTAACGCACGAGTGATGGCTTTGTGAATGGATTTACGGGCGAGTAAGGAAAATTGTCCTGGTTCCGTATGAAACTGGATTTGAAGGCCGTTGTGATCCTCGCGTTCATATAAATCAATCACCACCTGGGTCACCAGTCCCACCGGCCTAAATTGTTCGTTTATGGAGGTACCCAGGATTGGAATGCTCAAATGAGGTATCCGGGTAGAAGGCGGACCCGCCCCTACCCCGTTGGCTACGACCAAACTCACAGTCAACGTCAACCAGAGTATTTTTAGAATATGTTTACTGCCAACCTGAGCATTCATCTGTATTCTCCCCATGAAGGGGTGAGAAGTATTTTTTTTATTATATCGGATAAAATACGTTTTTGTCGCCTGTCATTAATTTATAATTTATGTGTCATAAAGCATTCAGGCCCATCCCAGCCCTCCGCCTTTCCTCTTCAGATTAACACAGATCTTTTCCAAGCGTGTGTCATTCTGAAAGGGAGCAAAGAATCCGGCCAATGCGTGGGCCAAGTTATACACACAAATCCCTGATTTTACACAGGTGAAAGAAGAATGAGGCATCTCCCCCACCGATTGATCAGATGGAGAAGGATGAGCACCTGAGGAAGGATGGCGTTAATGGCAGGGGCTTGGGCACCAGAAGACCAGATAGAGAAAGACAAGCACTCCAATAGCAACCGCACCAATGAGATACCAGGGTTTTTTTCATATACTCTCAGGAGAGATACGTTCTCTCATTCCGAATTGTTTTGGGCTTCCACTTGCGCCAGGGTTTGTTCATCCAGGCTTGTTCTTTTCACCGTTTCATTCACGCACAAACAAGATTGAAGACTCGGTGTGATGCACAACGGAATGAGAGACGCTCCCCAGGAGAAACCGACTCACGCCGGATCGGCTATGCGTGCGCATCATGATCACATCGGCCGCATGTTTGGTGGCTTCTTCCATAATTGTGTGCGAAGGGGCTCCAACCACGACAACCCCTTTGGCTTGATGTCCCATCTGGTTCAATTCCGCGCTGATACCGTTCGTGAATTTCTCACCATAGCCGATCATTTCTTTTCGAAATTCAGGAGAAATCATCGCGCCCACCGGCCAGACTGGTTCCGAAAAAGGAATCACATGCAGGACCGTGGCAGAGACCGGTTCCCGAAAGGGATTTTTGTTCAGGAACCGCACCACCGCTTCGCCGTCTTCCTGGCTTTCAACGGGAATTAACACCTGTTGGATCCTGCGAAAGGGTTTCTTCACGATCAGCGTCGAACACGGCGCATGAGTCATGACACGATGCGAGACACTCCCGAACACCTGCTCCCGAATCCGGCCCATTCCTCTGGCACCCAGCACCACCAAATCTGTTCCCTCATCCTGTGCCATGGTGAGAATGACCTCGGCGGGAGCGCCATTTTCCAGTCTTTTCGCGACTGATCCCGGGTGAAGTGGCAAGAGGGACACCGCTTGGTCAATCACGCGTTCTCCTTCTTCCCTCATCGCTTTTTCCACCGCCATCGATAAATCTTTCGCCACACCCGCACCCATGGCCGGATAGGGAATACCCGGCACATTCACCACATGAAGAACCACCAGGCTCTCCCCTGGACTCAGAGCTTCAAATGCTCGTATGGCATCTAATGACTGATCCGATCCATCAACCGCTAATAGATATTTCATGAAACGTCTCCCGGGTGTATCACCTTCTTCGTCTAAGGGATATTGACCATCAACATTTTCTTCACGGCTTTTCCCACTTCTTCTTTGACCGTGTTCTGCACTTTTTCGTTGGCACTATCTGACTTCTTTGACCATATCGATGGCTCCGCATGGGCATTCTTCCGCACACAGACCACAACCTTTGCAATAGTCATAATTCACTTCGTACCGTTGACCGGGTCCCAATTTGATAATGGCGTTGTCCGGGCACACCCCATAACATGTATCGCACTCAAAGCAATTCCCGCAAGAGAGGCATCGTCTGGCTTCGAGCAACGCCGTGTCCTTGTCCAATCCACCCACCACTTCCTCAAAGCTGGCCCGGCGTCTCGCCAGATCCAGGTAGGGTTGGCGACTCTTATCAGCATCGGTGTAGTACCAGGTATTGAGACGATCATAGGTGGCAACAGCATTGGGCGTTGTTTTCATAAAGTCACACCCGCGGAGATACGCATCGATATTTCTGGCGGCTTTTTTCCCGTGGCCGGTGGCCACCGTAACCGTGCGCTCCGCGGGAACCATATCTCCCCCGGCAAACACACCCACACGGCCCGTCATCATCGAGGCATCCACCTGAATGACGCCATCGGACGAAATTTCCAATCCCGGCACATGCGCTAAAAATCCGGTGTCCACTTCCTGCCCCACCGCCAGGATTAACGTGTCGGCTTCCAAGGTTTCAAACCTGCCGGTCGGTTGAGGGCGCCCCTGTTCATCCAGAGTCATTTCCTCAACGGTCACGGTGGTATCATCCACTTGGCTGATCATATTGAGCCATCTGGTCAGCACACCTTCCTCCAAAGCCTCTTCCACCTCAAAATCATGAGCGGGCATGTGCTCGCGATCCCGCCGATAGATCAGGATCGTTTCCTCGGCACCCAGTCGTTTGGCGGTTCGTGCGGCATCAATGGCTGTATTGCCTCCTCCATAAACCACCACCCGCCGACCGATCTTGGGAACAGCTTCTCCCTCCATTCCCTTGAGAAATCCCAAGGCATCGATCATCCGGCCAGCGTCCCGCCCCGGAATATCTACCCGCTTACTCAGGTGGGCGCCAATGGCCAGGAACACGGCATCGAATCCGCCTTCTTTGATGGCCGTCTCCAAATTCTCGACCTTTTGATTCAGGTGGATCGAGACTCCCATGGCGACAATTCTGGCAATTTCGGCGTCCACAATATTCCGTGGCAGCCGGTATTGTGGAATCCCGAACCGCATCATTCCCCCCGGTTTCGGACCCGCCTCGTAGATGGTCACGGCATGCCCCAGACGGGCGAGATGATAGGCAGCGGAAAGTCCGCTGGGTCCCGCCCCGATAACCAATACCCGCTTTCCGGTAGCCACGCCCGGGTCCACCTGCCATCCCTGGTCAATCGCGTAATCACCTAAAAACCGTTCGACGGCATGAATGCTCACCGCCTCATCAAGCTGGCTCCGATTGCAGGCGGTTTCACAGGGGTGATAACAGACGCGACCATGAATCGCCGGGAAGGGATTATCTTCCATAATTTTGCGCCAGGCCTGTTCGTATTTCCCTTCTTCCGCCTCATACAACCAGCCTTGAATATTTTCGCCGGCCGGACACACCTGATTACAGGGTGGAAGGTGGTCGACATAGATCGGACGCATCGTCCGCCAGTTGCCCGTATGATTGGCTAGGCTTGAAGCGGGATTCAATGTGATGGCAAAGGGCTTTTGCTCCATACTCACACCTCTGAAGGAAGCAGATGATACACATGAATATTCGTATCCGCCATCGCTTGAATCGCTCCAAGGGCACTCTCATCCCGAGGATGGAAGAGATGGTTAAACCGCCCTTGAAGCTCCAGGTAACGCTCCACAGGAACCTGTTTCCGGATCGGCGTTCGATCGGTCACTTCGCCCCCTTCGGCTTCAAACAAGGGAAACAAGCCGCTTTCCACAGCCATGCGAGCAACCTTGATGGTCAGCGCAGGATCCGATTTCCAACCAAGCGGACACGGCACATGGATATGGATATACCGTGCGCCCCTCATGTTCATAGCCTTCGTCACTTTGGCTTCCAGATCATGGAGATCGGCCACGGAGGCCGTGGCCACATAGGGAATGCCGTGAGCCATCGCAATCCGTGGAAGATTTTTCCCCACCCCCATGGGATTCCCCGGTTCAGTTCCCACGGCCTGGGTCGTATTGGTCCAGGCTCGTGGCGGCGTGGACCCCGAACGCTGCACGCCCGTGTTCATGTAGGCCTCATTGTCATAACAGACATACAAGACATCGTCATTGCGTTCGAACATACCGGACAAACACCCGAACCCGATATCAACCGTCGCGCCATCCCCACCCTGTGCGATAACCCGGATATCTGTTTTGCCTTTGGCCCGCAGAGCTGCCGCCACGCCGCTCGCCACCGCCGGCGCGTTCCCGAACAACGAATGCAGCCAGGGAATTTCCCAGGCGCTTTCCGGATAGGCTGCCGCCACGCCGCTCGCCACGGCCGGCGCGTTCCCGAACAACGAATGCAGCCAGGGAATTTCCCAGGCGCTTTCCGGATAGGGACTGGAGAAGACTTCCAAACAGCCGGTGGCATTCACCGCCACCATCTGACGACGGGTGGCGCGCATCACCGCGTCAAGCGCATAGCGGGCGCCCAGCGCTTCGCCACACCCCTGGCAGGCGCGATGCCCTGAATTGAGCGAATTCGTTCGATCCATCCGGGCTTGCACGGTGCGATCGGATTCATTCAGCAACCGGTTGCCGACCGTGAAAGTCCCCGTTTGATAAAACTTCACCCGTTGAGAGGACATATCCACCTCGCCATATGTAATTGACGATCTTTCACTTCACCCTCTTTTCTCCACTCTTATTCCGCGTGGCTGGAATCTTCCTCATTCCGTCATTCCTGCAGGCTTCTGGCAGGAATCTATTCCCCCTCGCCGCCATTCCCGACATTGTTTATCGGAAATCCATCCGCACTTTTTCCCGGATGGATCCCCGCTTACTACCGGCGGGGATGACGAAGAGGAAAGTTGTCATTTCCGACATCCTTTATCGGGAATCCATCTTGAACTCCCTTCAGATGGATCTCCGCTACCCATCGGCGGTGATGACAGAGGAGAGGATAATTCATACAGGTTTCACGCCAAACACGCCCATTTCCCGGAGAAGATTTTCCGGTGTGGGTCCCGAACGCCGCTGCTCCTGTTGTCTGGTCAACTCACGATTGATGGCTTCCCAATTCAGGTCGAGAAAATGGGGCTCCTCCAATCCTTCCAGACACGCGCGCTTCACAGTATCGATCACCGACGTTTTAGGAATCGGACGACCCCCAAGTCCGGCGATGACCGTATCCACGATGGTCGGGACACCCCGAAGAGCCATCTTCACATCACTAGACACGATTCCACCTTTTCCCACCGCCAGGTCTTTTTCAATGACAATAATCCGCTTGGCATCCTGGACGACATGACGGAGCACATGGGAGGGGAAGGGACGAAATGCACATAAGCCAATTGACCCTACCGGCCATCCCTCTTTCCGCAAATCATCCACCGCGTCTTTCATGGTGCCGTTCACCGATCCCAGTGCCAACAGAATGGTTTCAGCCCCATCCGTGTGATACAGATTCAAGAGACCACCAGACCGTCGCTGAAAAATGTCCTGAAAAGCCTGATTGAGTCGTGGGATCGCCTCTAACGCTTGCAGATGTTTGTGATGGGCGAGATAGCGAACTTCGGCAAAGGCTTCCGGTCCGACCATTGCTCCAATGGACACGGGGTCCTGCGGATCTAACACTTGAACCGGCTCAAACGCCGGCAAGTAGGCATCCACCTGCTCTTGCGTGGGAAGATCCACGCTCTCATACGCATGGGTGAGAATATAGCCATCCATGCACACCATGACCGGGCAACTGAGTTCCTCGGCCAGCCGAAAGGCCTGAATGTGAAGATCGACGGCTTCTTGATTATCCTCCGCAAACAGTTGAATCCAGCCGGAATCCCGCATAGCCATGCTATCCGAGTGATCGTTCCAGATATTGATCGGGGCGCCGATGGCGCGATTGGCAATGGTCATCACAATAGGCAACCCCAATCCCGCCGCGTTATAGACCGCTTCCGCCATGAACAACAGTCCCTGGCTCGTGGTGGCGGTATAGGCGCGCGCGCCCATGGCCGAGGCTCCGATCAGCACACTTAACGCGCCAAATTCCGATTCGACATTCAGGAATTGGCAGTTGCCGACTTCTCCCGCTTTCACTTTCCGCGAAAGGGTTTCGACAATATGGGTTTGGGGAGAAATCGGATAACACGCCATTACTTCAGGCCGGCACAAGGCGACGGCATGGGCCACGGCTTGAGATCCTTCAATTTGTTGTTTCATGGCGTTCCGGTAATGAACCCTCGTGAATTAGACCTTGGCCAGATTTGCGGCAACATAGTCATACACTTCAGCAGCCACGGCCACATTCAATCCTCCAATCCCTCCAGAAAACTTATCTTTGATCGCTTGATTCACGGAGGCTTTGGTGACTTCCCCGGTCAGGGCCGCATAGCCGGCAATCATTCCAATATTGGCAAAGGGCCGACCCAGGTGTTTCAAGGCTAAATCGGATGCCGGGAGCGTATACATCTGAACGCCGGGATGTTGGGTGACAAAGTCAGTGAGACGAAGTGCGTCAACATTTCGTGAGGAATTAATGAGGACGATGGCTTGTGAGGACAATCCGGCAAAGACATCCACCTGATGAAGCAGGGTGGAGTCCTGAATGAGCAACACATCCGGATGATAGACCGGCTCCCGGCTTCGAATGGGAAGCTTGTCTATCCTGCAAAACGCCATGACCGGTGCTCCCATCTGTCTATCCTGCAATACGCCATGACCGGTGCTCCCATCCGTTCAGATCCGAAGCTTGGAAAGGCCTGGGCAAACATACCGTCTTGGAAAGCGGCTAACGAAAGAATTTCCGCCGCCGTCACGACTCCCTGCCCTCCTCTGCCATGAAATCGAATTTGGATCATTGGCCTACCGGCAATTCACCTGAATACATCCATCCGGGCATCATACTAATGAGTTGTTTGGCAAGAGATATGCCTTATTCGGTGAGATCTAAAAATGATGGGTTAACCTGTAATATCCTGGAAATCTTGGTCCCGCCAGGAACAATAAGCAGGCACATTGGGGAAAAGAGGAACAGCCGACATCATAGGTCGTGTAGAAAAATGCCCCAGCAAATCACTTCTCGTCAAGCCAAATTCCGCCAACAATCACAAACCGGAGGATGTTCCCTATGGTATGGTTCCTCTCAGGAATTCTTCCATCATGCGCTGTCCTGGCTTCAACCTTATGGTGAAAGGAGCACTCAAGAAATAGCTGGAGATACGGTCGAGAAAATCCCCCCCAGCCCCCCTTTGCCAAAGTGGGGATAAGGGGAAAGGGATAGATAACATAATCTGTCAACGTAGATTTCACCATTCAGGCAGGGGACGAACACGTGATGACAAAGGCCCTCACGAAGCGGTCATCCTGAGCCACCCGGCGAAGGATCTGTGCCCAGGTGGAGCAGCCAGGGTTCAGCGAGATCTTTGGTGTCTCAGAATGACCCAGGTTCACAGGACGAGTGCAGGTCATCAATCCTGCACCATTCAACAGAAATTATTTCCCCATTTGTCAAAGGGGGATCAAGGGAGATTTTTCGAAAGAGCATTTCCTAAACAATGCGTGTGTCTTGAGAGCGAGGCGCAAGGGATCGGGGTCATGATCAACACTCGACTCAACAAATAAGGAGTCTCCATTTGCCACCATCCACATCATTCTCAAAAAACCTCTGCCGGATCGCTCTAGTCATCTGGGTAGTTAGCGCCACCATTCTGGGCTGGTTGTTTGTCAAAGGCGTGACGACCCCCTCAGCCGATGGCCGAACCGTTGTACATCTCGCTCCAGGCGAACGCGACTTTGTTCTGACAGAAATGCGGCAACTCTTACAGGCTGTGCATGGAGTCGTCACAGGTGTGAGCCATCCTGATCAAGCCCAAGGAAACATTCAGGCGGCAGCGGCCGCCCGCTCGGCCGGGATGGTAATGGCCGTCGATGACAATCCCACGCTCATGCTCAAACTTCCTCTTCCCATGAAACAGCTCGGAATGTCGGTGCATCGGGATTTTGACGAACTGGGGGATGCGATCACTGAGGGAGCGACCTCGCAGCAAATCCTTCAACGCCTGTCGACTATCACCACCCGATGCCTGGCGTGCCACGAAATGTATCAACTCAAAGAGGGTTAGCTTAAGTTTCACCGGCCAGGCAAGGTCTGCTGAATGGTGAATGATCAATGAAAAACATAGGTCCTGGGAGACCATGTCATCCTGAGGAAACGAAGGATCTCACAAGGCCGTGACATCTTCAACCTGGGCTCAGATCCTTCGCCGTTGTCTCAGGATGACAGCATGGTTAGGGCCTAACTTAGTCATCATGTGTTCGTCCAATTCCCGAATGGTGAAATCTTTGTTTTTACGCTAGTCACATACCAGAACGTTTTAGCCACCCACTGGAGTCACACCAGCTAAAATGACCAACGAGTCCGACACAAACGTGGAGACCCCTCCTCCATCTCCAACCACCACAGCCTGGCATACCCTTTCTGTTGCGGATGTCACCCAACGGCTGGAAGTCGATCCTCACACCGGGCTGAATGCCCGGGAAGCCCGCCGCCGTGCACGCCATTACGGACCCAATACGATTCCCGAACACCGGCAGCGCAGTCTCACACGAATCTTCGTCGATCAATTTACCGACTTTATGATCCTGGTACTTATAGGAGCCGCATTGGTCTCCGGCATGCTAGGCGAGCGTCTGGATGCAGTGGCAATCTTCATCATTGTGGTGCTCAACGGCGTCATCGGGTTTGTGCAGGAATATCGAGCGGACCGCGCCATGCAAGCGCTTAAGCAACTCGCCACGCCCACGACGCGCGTCCGGCGTGAGCAGCAGGTCATGCCGCTCTCCACGCTCGACCTGGTACCGGGCGACATTGTCCTCCTTGAAGCCGGAGACCTCATCCCTGCCGATCTTCGATTAGTCGAAGCCGTTCAACTCAAAGTGGATGAATCCACGCTCACCGGCGAAAGCGTCCCGGTTGACAAACAGACCGAACCGCTGGACGACCGGAAGCTTTCGCTGGGTGATCGACGGAATATGGCCTACAAAGGCACACTCATGACCTACGGCCGCGGCACAGGGGTCGTCATTGGCACCGGCCTGCAGACAGAGTTGGGACAGATCGCGACCCTGCTGCATATAGACGAAGAAATTAAAACGCCCTTGCAACAACGCCTGGCAATTTTTGGGCGACGCCTGGCGTTGGCTGTCCTGGCGATCTGCGTGGTGCTGTTTGCCATCGGGGTCCTGCGGGGTGAGCCGCCAGTGCTCATGTTCCTGACCGCGGTGAGCCTGGCCGTGGCAGCAATTCCGGAAGCCCTTCCGGCCGTCGTCACGATTTCCCTGGCCTTGGGCGCGCGAAAAATGGCGAAAAAGCAGGCGTTGATCCGGCGACTGCCCGCTGTGGAAACATTAGGGTCCGTCACCTATATTTGCTCCGATAAAACGGGCACGCTCACACAAAACTCCATGCGGGTGGAGCAAGTGCATGTGGCCGGGACCATGCTGCGTCCGTCCACAAAGGAACAACCCGCCATCAAAGACGATCTCAAAAATCCAATCCATCTGTTTTTCCTGGCGTTGGCATTGAACAACGATGCAAAGGCTCAGACCGAAGGCCCGACCTTGGGCGATCCCACGGAGGTGGCGTTGTATCTGGCGGCCAGCGAGGTCGGGTATGACAAAGTTAACTTGGAAGCCGCGACGCCCCGTATCCAAGAACTTCCCTTCGACTCAGACCGCCAATGCATGACGACGCTGCATCGCACGCCACAGGGCATCATCTCCTTTACCAAAGGGTCGCCGGAAAAACTTCTTCCTCTGCGCCGGAAAAACTTCTTCCTCTGTGCGAATCCATGCTCACACAAACCGGCCGAATGCCCCTGGCCACCGACAGCCTCCTGGAGCAGGCCGAACACATGGCGAATGAAGGCTTGCGGGTCTTGGCCGTGGCGTATCACCAATGGGACCAGGCTCCTTCAGACATGAGTCCTCCGATCGTTGAACGTCAGCTCATCTTTCTCGGGTTTGCCGGCTTGATGGATCCGCCAAGGGAAGAAGCGGCGCAGGCGGTCGCTCTCTGCCAATCGGCAGGCATCAAAGCCGTCATGATCACCGGGGATCATCCGGGCACCGCCAAAGCCATTGCCTCACGCGTCGGCATCATCAACAAGGAAACCACCGTGCT
>WHTE01000136.1 GCA_009377845.1 Nitrospirales bacterium
AAGATTGACCGCACGAGCGCGTCGCTCTTCCAACGGCGCATCATCCAGGAAGGCATAGGGATTGGCATTCAAAATTTCATGGGCGAACAGAGAGGGCACAGGCGATTCCACCATCCGCACCTGAATCTGTTGATGCTCAATGCGCTCAAGCACCTGACGCAGGCCGACCAGGTCCATGGCCTCTGTCAAACAGTCACGCAGCGTTTCCTGCACCAAATGATGATCCGGCACAGGAATATCCCCAACGTGATTATCCCCGCAGGCCGCCGCCATCGGGAACGCCGCCGCCAATAAATCTTCCGCCCGCATGCGTTGTACATGCACCGGCACACGCTTGCCGTTTTGAAACCGTAACAGCGCCAACGCACGGGTCACATTCCACCGCCATCGCGTGAGAAACAGAGGGGTCGCCAGGGTGGCTTGAATGAGCACCTCTCGCACCGTGTCGGGATGCACAAATCCGAAAATAGTCTCCAAGGGAAAACTATGCTGATCGCCAAGGGACAGCACCAATCCATCATCGGTGGCCGCCGCCTGCAATTCAAAATCAAAATTCACACAGAACCGTTTGCGTAACGCCAGCCCCCACGCGCGGTTGAGCCGTCCCCCGAACGGCGCGTGCAGCACCAGTTGCATCCCCCCGGCTTCATCAAAGAATCGTTCCGCAATGACACAGGTCTGCGTCGGCACACCGCCTAGAATCTGTGTGCCTCCGGCCACATACGCCAGTAATTGATCGGCTCCCGCGGTATCCACCCCGCATTGCTCATACAGCCACTGACGCGCCGTCTCATCTCCGGGTCCCGCTCCCTGCTCAAGCCACCGAAAAATCTGCTCCCGCACGTCCGCCACGGCCCGGGATAATTCCATCGACCGGGAAGGCGCTTCCCCTCGCCAGAACGGGATGTTGGGCGGCGCGCCGTGCGCATCCTCCACACGCACCTTTCCTGTTTCAATCCCACGGATGCGCCAGGAGGTCGTCCCCAGCAACATAATATCTCCAGCCAGACTCTCAATCGCAAAATCTTCATCCACCGTCCCCACCACGGTCCCATCCGGTTCCGCCACCACCGAGTAGGTCGCTGTTTCAGGAATCGCCCCGCCGGAGGTCAACGCGGCCAGCCGGGCTCCACGCCGTGAGCGAAGCCGGCCTTCATGCCGGTCATAACTCATCAACGCATACAGCCGTCTGCGCCCCGGCACAAACCCCTCGGCTACCAATTGCAGCAGCGACTCAAAGGTCTCCCAGGTCAACTCCCGATAAGGGTAGGCCGACCGGCACAAAGCAAACAGGGCTCGGGCATCCCATTCATGAGCTGCGACTTCCGCAATCACATGTTGAATCAAGATATCCAGCGGAGCGGACGGGATCTCAATGGTTTCCAATTGATTCTGCCGAATAGCTCGCACCACCGCCGCGCATTCGACTAATTCATCTCTGGTTGTACAAAACAACCGCCCCTGTGGAACGGCCCCCACCTGATGCCCTGCCCGTCCCACACGCTGGAGACATGTGGCAATCGCGCGAGGCGATCCGATCTGACACACCACATCAATAAAACCGATATCGATACCCAACTCTAAGGAAGCGGTCGCCACCATCACCTTGATCTGGCCCGTCTTCAATCGCTCCTCGGCCGCCAGGCGAAGCTTGCGGGACAAGCTGCCATGATGGGACGCCACCTGGGCCTCGCCTAAGCGTTCACCCAGATGATGCGCTACCCGTTCCGCCAACCGGCGGGTATTCACAAACACCAACGTCGAACGATGTTGCCCGGCCATCTCGGCAATACGGTCATAAATCTCCGACCAAATCGCGTTCGTGGCAATCGCGCCTAATTCATCTTTCGGGACTTCCACATGCAAATCCAACTGCCGGCGATGGCCGATATCCACCATATGACAATGCGACGAGTCAAAGAGCGAGGGTTGTAGAGCCTTCGCACGGTGAGCGGAGTCACCCAATAAAAATTGAGCCACCATCTCCAAGGGCCGTTGCGTGGCTGACAGGCCGATGCGCACCAACCGCCGGGAGGTCACGGCATCCAACCGCTCAAGAGACAACGCCAGATGGGCGCCCCGTTTATTCGGCGCGAGCGCGTGAATTTCATCCACAATCACCGTATGCACGCCCGTCAACAGTTCACGGCTACGCCTGGCCGTCACCAAAAGAAACAGCGACTCCGGCGTCGTCACCAAAATATGCGGCGGGTGCTTGAGCTGCTGCTGGCGTTGCGCGGCAGGCGTATCGCCGGTCCGGACCTCCACTCGAATCCCTGGGCCCAAAAAGCCCGTAGACAGAGCCAGTTGGCTAATCTCAGCCAACGGCAGTTCCAAATTTTTGTGGATATCATGACTCAGCGCCCGCAGAGGCGACACGTAGACAACCTGAATGCCGTCCTCCAATTCTCCGCCAATCGACTGTCGCAATAAATGATCGATGCACGTGAGAAAAGCCGCCAGGGTTTTCCCGGAACCGGTGGGTGCCGAAATCAGGGCATGATGTCCGGAGTGAATGGCGGGCCAACTTGCTCGTTGCACCTCGGTGGGTTCACCTAACCGGGTCGTGAACCATTCTTGAACAACCGGATGAAAAGATTGGAGCGACATAGGATCAATCATACTCTCAGGTTGTGGCAGTCAAGGTCCGGTGGAAGAGAAACAATCTATTGTACCCACTCATTTCCGCCAAGAACAAACACGGCCAAAGACAACAGATGATGGACTGTTCCATCTGGAGAAGGGAATTAACACAACAGAGTAAGCACAATCTCAAATCAGTCTGCATGTCACAACGAAGCTGACGCCTCACAGAGTCTGAATGTGTGGTTCTTCCCATTCTCTCCCTAGAAAGCCTGATCTGGTCACTTATTGGTCTGGGAGTCATCAGAAGGTGACTTTTTCAGAAGCATGAGTTATAAAATCTCTTAGACTCAGGGAGTATGGAACCATGAAGACTCGTAAAAGCAACGTAATTGCCTTGCTTGGTGCAGTCCTGGTTTCGCTCGCCTGGGCTTCGGCTAAGGCCGAGCAACCCACGTACGACTATGAGCTAGTGGACGTGAAGGTCAACGAAGGTCCCCTATCATGCTATGTGAAGAAAGGGTTTCTCCTTGACTGGACAAAGATTCCGTCCAAGACTTCCGATGTCGATCCGGCATCCGATGAATCACCCGAGAAAAAAGATGGTGCAGTGAAGTATGAAAACGGCGGTAGGCGGGGTGGCGCCGTTCTTTGGTGGACTCGCCCAGTGTACAAGCCGGAGGTTTCTTCTGTGTATATGGAACTGTTCGTTTCACAACTCCGCAACCCGCCAGGGCCTATTAGGCTGATCGTATACGGCGGATACGGGAAACCTCCGCGGGCCGGGGAGAAACTGATGGTGAAGGGGCCGGATATTGGGATGGTCGGGCTCTTTAACTCTAGCTCTGTCTCAGGCACGGCAACGTTTAAGATGGGTGTCCCAACGTGGCCGGAGAAAATCAGTATCCTTGTCCGCGCCTCTGTCTGATGGTGGTGCGTGCGGCGACGACCTTATCGCGTATTTTTGGGATCGCCGAGAATATTAAAGCCGTCTTGGTGAAGTAGCTCAGGGGTGACTCAACTGGACCAGGGGTCAGTCCCTTCAAACCAGACCCGTGCCCATCCCACCAAAACTTGCACAAGAGCCTGACTCCTCACGGAGTCCGGCTTTGTTGTTGATAGGAAAATTCTCCTAAACGGATGGTCTATCTCATCGTTGCTCAGAACATCAGGTATCCCCCGTTGGAGGAATAGTTAGGAGGAATACGCCTCCGTAAGCTGTCTCTCTATAACCTAAGGGAGGCATCGATGGGCAACCGTATTGACACTCACAGTCTGGGAGAACAATCGGCTAACGAACTCTGTTTATGGTTAACCGTTATCGCAGGGGTGATCTTATGTCTCTGGAAATAATACTCGCGTGGTTGTGGCAAATAGGGATCGCGGCGTTCTTGGTCCTTGTAGGCCACCTGTTGCACGGGCGTCGAATCGTTCAGGCATCCCGTGGGTCTTCTCTTTCAGGGGATCGCCTCCTTCCCGATCGCATCGAATCATTCCGAAAAAGACAACGATATTCCAACCTCAAGCGTTTTTCCCGTCTCAGCTAATCTCCTGTCATACTGAATCGACGGCAAAGAATCCGGGTCCAGGTTGAGAAGCCTCCCGGCCTAGTCAGATCATTCAGTGCCAAAGCGAACAGTCCCACGACTCAGCTAGATCCTTCGATTCTCTCAGGATGACCACATTTCACAGAACTTAGGGGATCCATGGATCGTTCACCTGCGGACAGCCACGGGAACTGTCATTGTGTTACGACGTGGGCATCCTGAGCCAGGGGCGAAGGATCTGGTCCCAGGGTGGCAAGCCACGGTTCAACCAGATCCTTCGGTGCCCAAGCTGAACAGTCCCACGGCTCAGCTAGATCCTTCGTACCCTTAGGATGACAGAGCAGATGACGATGTACATGACGTTCAGATTTTTTCACCTCAGCTCTGCTCAAGTCTTCTCAGACCTGAACAAAAAATTCCGCCGTGCATAGGAAAATGAATGGGGCTATAATAAAAATATTCCTCCGGAGATATGAATGGCCGCCTGGCCATCAACGAATAATGAAGAGGTTGGGAGCATGGCCACCAAACTCTATCCCACACGACACAATACACTCTCCGCCGATCCCGCCCGCCCTCTTGCCCATTCAAATGAAACCTCCGCAGCTCGCCCCGTGCCACACGCATGGCCCGACCAGTTAGCCATCGAAGAACCGCTAGAAATCCGATTGGAGTATTGGGCCAACAGCAAGCCCCAACGGAAAAGTGTGTCGATTACCATGCGGACTCCGGGACACGATTTGGAACTGGCGGCCGGCTTCCTGTTTACCGAAGGCATCATTGCCCGATGGGACGACATCAAACAGATCCGCCCATGCGGGCCGGTCGTCAACGGGCAGGATTTTCAGAATATCGTGCGAGTGGCCCTCCACCCCGCCGTACAGGTCAAGACCGCGACGATGGACCGGAATTTCTATACCACCTCCAGTTGCGGGATCTGTGGCAAAACCTCCATCGAGGCCCTCAAAACCCAGAACCCCTTTGGCGAACACATCAAGAACCTGATCTCCCCGTCCGTCACACGCACCATGTTATCCGGTCTGCCGGAGCGCATGACCGCGCAGCAACAACTCTTCCAGCAAACCGGGGGCTGTCATGCCTCCGGTCTGTTTGATGCCAAGGGCAACCTGCTCTGTCTGCGGGAAGATGTCGGGCGGCACAATGCCCTGGATAAGGTCTTAGGGTGGGCGCTGATGAACAATCATCTGCCCCTGCATCACCACGTGGTGCTGGTGAGCGGGCGGGCCAGCTTCGAACTCATGCAGAAATCCGCCATGGGCGGCATCCCGCTGGTCGCCGCCGTGGGCGCACCCTCCACACTTGCCGTGCAGGTGGCGCAAGAATTCAACATGACCCTGGTGGGCTTATTACGCCATCAACGCATGACGATCTATCACGACCCCGGCCGCATTGAAGGCCACCGGGCTGCACAATCAGGGGAAAACCTTGGACGAACAACGCAAACCAACGAAAGCCTCGTCAACACCGCCGTGGGAAATCCCGCTCGAAGATTCCCACGACCTGCACATTGACGAGCCTTCATCATGGGCCGGGGGCATCCCTGCCATTCTCAGCTCGCTTAAACACACCACCCACGAAATGGGCCTGATGCGAGGCGGCCAGGCGCTCCTCAAGGTCAATCAAAAGCAAGGGTTTGATTGCCCCGGCTGCGGCTGGCCCGATCCGGACGGCGACCGGGCCATCACCGAGTTTTGTGAAAACGGAGTCAAAGCTGTCGCCCATGAAGCCACCACCCGCGTCATCACCCACGAATTTTTTCAACGCTATTCCATAGAGGCTCTGGGCAAGCAATCGGATTACTGGCTGGGGCAGCAAGGACGGCTCACCCGTCCCATGATCAAGAGAAAGGGAGATACGCATTATCATCCCATCGCGTGGGCCAAGGCCTTTGAGACCATCGCCGGGCACCTCAACGCCCTCGACGATCCGAACCAAGCCATCTTCTATACATCCGGCCGCACCAGCAACGAAGCCGCCTTTCTCTACCAACTCTTCACGCGACTCTATGGCACCAACAATCTGCCCGATTCCTCCAACATGTGCCACGAGTCCAGCAGCGTGGCCTTAAAAGACGTCATTGGCATCGGCAAAGCTACCGTCACGCTCGACGATTTCCAACATGCCGACGCCATCTTCATCCTGGGACAAAACCCCGGCACCAACCATCCACGCATGCTCGCCACACTGCAGCAGGCCGCCCGGCGGGGCTGTCAGATCGTCAGCATCAACCCGCTACCCGAAGCCGGCACCACCCGGTTCATCCACCCGCAGGAAGTCATCCATTGGCTGGGACGCGGCACACCGCTCGCCACCCTGTATCTCCCCGTCAAAATCAACGGCGACGTGCCCTTGCTCAAAGGCATCATGAAAGAACTCCTCATCCGGGAAGAACACGATCCCGGCACCATCCTTGACATGCCGTTCATTCGTCACTACACCGAAGGCTTCGACCTCTTCGCCACCGTTACCCGAAACATGTCATGGGAAAAAATTGTGGAAGGCAGCGGCATTGCGCGGGAAGACATTCAAAAGGCCGCCGATATCGCCGTGCGGGCCAAGAGCATCATCTGCACCTGGGCCATGGGCATGACCCAGCATAAAAACGCGGTGGCCAACATGCAGGAAATCATCAACTTCCTTCTCTTGCGCGGCAACATCGGGAAGCAGGGCGCAGGCCCCTGCCCCGTCCGTGGTCATAGCAACGTGCAGGGCGATCGCACCATGGGCATCACCGAAAACCCCACTCCCGAATTCCTGGATCGCCTCGGAAAGGTCTGTTACTTTGCGCCCCCCACCAAGCGGGGCCATGACGCCGTGCGCGGCATCAAGGCGATGCATGCGGGACGCGCCAAGGTCTTCATCGCCCTCGGCGGTAACTTTCTCTCGGCCACGCCGGACACGGCCTACACTGCGCAGGCCCTCTCCCGCTGTCGGCTCACCGTCCACATTTCCACCAAACTCAACCGCGCCCATCTCGTCACCGGCACCGAAGCCCTCATCCTGCCGGTGCTGGGACGGACCGACAAGGATCTGCAAGAGGGCATCCCGCAATATGTCACCACGGAAAACACCATGGGCGTTGTCCAGACCTCACAGGGCAACCTTGAACCGATATCCCGGTTCCTCAAAAGCGAGATCAACATTGTCGCCAATCTCGCCAAAGCCACCTTTGCACACATAGAAGGGCCATGGGACCACATCAACTGGGACCGGCTCATGCACGACTACGATGAGATTCGACATCTCATCAGTCGGGTCGTCCCAGGGCATGACCACTATACAGAGCGCGTCAACCAGCCGGGCGGATTCTACCTGCCCAATCCAATCCGCGATGCCCGACAATTCCCCACTCCATCGGGAAAAGCCCGGTTCACCGTCCACCCGATGCCGGACATTCACCTGGCCCCTCATCAACTGCTCATGATGACCATCCGTAGTCACGATCAATACAACACCACCATCTATGGCCTGGATGACCGGTACCGGGGCGTCAAAGCAGGACGACGCGTCGTGTTCATGAATCAGTTCGATATGGAGGAACGCGACTTAACCAAAGGGGACGTGGTGGACATCGTCAGCCACCACAAGGGACAGACGCGAGTGGCCTCACACTTCATCGTCGTCCCCTACCCCATTCCCCGCACCTGCGTCGCAACCTACTTTCCCGAAGCCAACGTGCTCATCCCCATCGACAGCGTCGCGGACAAGAGCAACACCCCCACATCAAAATCCATCGTCGTCACCATCCACCCCGCCACCAAAACTCCTCTTCCCCCACAGTGAGTAATCAAATAACCCTCTTCCTCTCCGTCATTCCCGACATTTTTAATCGGGAATCTATCTTAGTTATTCAGATGAATCCCCGCTGACCACTGGCGGGGGATGACAGAATGGGGACGTCAGGCCCGCAGTCACAATCCCACTTTGACAAGGGGGACGAGGGGGAATTTTCTCATCGTCACTTTCCATATTATGTTATGGATAGGGTATCCATCTTCCCCATCCCGTCATTCCTACAGTCTCCGACAGGAAACTCTTCCCCCCGTCCCCCTTCTTTCCCCAAAACGGCAAAAACAATACATCTGTACTTTCATTTTAGGGGTTGGGTAGCATGGTGACCGACCCTCGCACGTTCTACAATCAACACTGATCAATCGGGATCAGGCAAAAAAGGTGTACTTCTCATATGAATTATTGTCTACAAATGAGGGATCAGCAATGGAAATTGATCGATCAAGATGAGCCGGAATTGCCCCCCATTGTTATTGACTTTGTGTCCGGCAAACTGGCGTATCGCCGAAAATACGGCCATGCCGGTGGCGAGGCCATCAGTAAGGCGGTGGGGATCAAAAAAGGCCATCGACCGAATATTGTGGATGCCACCGCCGGGTTGGGGCGCGACGCCTTTGTGCTGGCGACCATGGGATGTCGCGTGCATATGATCGAACGCTCTCAACTCATTGCCATACTCCTGGGAGATGGAGTCCGTCGTGCAGAACAGGATGAAAAAATTGGCATGTTGATGAAAGAAAAGCTGTCACTCACGTGTGGGGATAGTCGGCAAGAGCTGACACATGTCCCGTTTGAACCCGAGGTCATTTATGTAGATCCCATGTTTCCTCCCAAAGAAAAATCGGCGTTAGTGAAGAAAGAAATGCGAATATTACACGAAATTGTGGGGCAGGATGAGGATGCCGATGAATTACTGAAGGTCGCTTTGACGATGGCCACAAAGCGCGTGGTCGTCAAGCGCCCGGCCTATGCGGATTATCTCGCCAAGATCAAACCCCAGACATCAATCAAAACAAAAAATCACCGCTTTGATATCTATCTCATTCCCCGCCAGTAATTTGACATCCATCTTCTCTTCCCCGTCATGCCCGACCTGTGAGGCATCAATCTCCATCATGCCCGAAATTTGTCATCGGACATCCATCTACTCCTTTCCGTCCTAACCGACATCCATTATCAGGCATCCATCCTCTCTCTCATTCCCACAGTGAATGTCCCCACCTTGCCAAAGGGGGACCAGGGGAAATTTCCTAATCATCCCTTTCCTTCTCCTTCATCGGGCATCCATCCTGATCTCCGTCATTCCTGTGGTCCCTGGCAGGAATCTCTCTCACTCCGTCATGCCCGACATTCGTTATCGGGCATTCATCTTGTGTCAAACTGAGGAGTCACCCTATGTGCATAGGACGAACTCATGCTACCAGGAAGCGACGCGCACATGATTGTCATGCTGAGCCCCTGGCGAAGAATCTGTGCCCAGGTGGTGCACCCAAGGCTCAGCGAGATTCTTCGGTGACCCTCAGTGTTAAGCCCAATCACTCGCCTTCGCATTTCGACTTCCTCCTCGATGGGAACCGGATTTTGGACTAGAGTTTCCCCTTACCATCGCAGACACCACATCTCTTTACTGCTGAGCCATGGCAGGGGTTGCATTCGCGGGAGGTCGAGAAGACTCCGCCACCGACGCGGCCTGTACCTTTGCACCTCGGACAAGGAACACTACTTTTTCCGGAGCATGTCCTGCAAACCATCATGGCTCTGGCCTCCTTGGTTCTACGCCACAGACTCAGGCGGCTATATTAAGCCTCTGCAGCCGAATCGATGCTTAAGCACCTCTACTGCCGTGACTTTGTCCGCAAGGTAAGAGCCTGCGGCTCCCAACCCCCTGCCAGTATTGATCCCAGGAAACCATCCTTCTTGCTGCGGATCGCGAGCGTCTCTTTAGTGCGTCATCCCAGGGATCTCACGCTACTTCGGGAAATTATGGAAAAAGAAGGTTATCAGGTGCACACCGCCACAAGCAGCCAATCGGCTTTGGACACCTTCAAAGTGTGGTCCTATCGGATATTCAAATACCGCACATGGACGGGTTAGCCTTACTGGCCGAAACACGCAAACGCAGTCCCCTCACCCAAGTCATCCTCCTCACCGCCTATGGATCGCTCTCAACCGCCGTGGAAGGCATCAAAGCCGGAGCCTTCGATTACCTCTCCAAGCCCTTCGCACTGGAAGAA
>WHTE01000137.1 GCA_009377845.1 Nitrospirales bacterium
TCCAACGCGAGGCTATTCCACCACTATTGGCCGGGCGCGACCTCCTAGGTCGCGCCGCTACCGGCACAGGCAAAACGGCCGCTTTCACGCTGCCCCTTCTCCAGCGTCTGGCCCATTCGGCACGGCAGCAACATCCTTCAGCCCTCATTCTCGTGCCGACACGCGAATTGGCGATACAAGTGAGCGAGGCCGTCCAGCGCTATGGCAAGGAGCAGCAGATCGCCGTACTTGCGGTGTATGGAGGCCAGGCGATCCGACCGCAGCTCCTGGCACTCAAACGCGGCGTCGATGTCATTGTGGCAACGCCAGGGCGGGCGCTGGATCATATCCGCCGCAAGACCCTTCAGCTCAAGGACCTGCAGATCGTGGTGTTGGACGAGGCGGATGAGATGCTCAATATGGGGTTCGCCGAGGATCTGGATGCCATCCTTCAACAGACTCCCACTGCCAGGCAGACGGCACTCTTTTCGGCGACCATGCCCCCCCGCATCGCGTCCATCGCGCGCCGTCATTTACAAAACCCGGTCGATATTCAAATTGTGAAGGAACCGGTCAAGCCCGGAGTGGCTCCTCGCGTGCACCAGACGGCCTACCTCGTCGCCAGGCCACACAAGGTGGCGGCCCTGGCCCGTATTCTGGATATGGCCAGCCCGAAGTCGACACTCGTGTTCTGCCGGACTCGCCTGGAAGTGGATGAGTTGACCTCCATGCTCAACAGCCGCGGGTACCGTGGTGAAGGCCTTCATGGCGGCATGAACCAGGCCCAACGCGATCGCGTGATGCAATCGTTCCGGTCAGGAAAAACCGAGCTTCTGGTCGCGACGGACGTGGCCGCACGAGGCCTGGATATCCCCCATGTCTCGCATGTGATGAATTACGATGTGCCTTCGTCTCCCGAGGCCTACGTCCATCGTATCGGACGAACCGGGCGTGCTGGACGGGTCGGCGAAGCGATCACTCTGGTCGAACCGCGGGAACGCTGGCTGCTGCAGAACGTCGAACGCCTCACGAAATCCAAAATCGAGATGGCCACACTCCCGACTGTGGCTGACCTCCAAACCAAACGACTTGAACGGATCGGGGCCTCCATTCAGGAAATCCTCAGGGCCAACGACTTTGATCGATTCCGGATCGTGGTCACCACACTTACCGAAAAATTTGATCCGGCAGATGTGGCAGCCGCAGCGATCCAATTGGCCTATGGATCGAAAGACGGTGAACGAATGGAAGAAGAGATTCCTGCCTTACGGGATCGTGCACAGGAAGCATCCCAGATGTCCCGGCGCCCGCGACTGGAACCATCGGATCTACCTCGCGGTGCAAAGACAAGAGGGAGCGAGGGCAGACCGGTCGGCAAACGAGACCGCCCAGGCCGTTCCACAGCTACGGCCACCTTGCATTTTGGCGCCGGGCGAGCGGCGGGCATTCGCCCGGGAGATCTCGTCGGCGCCATTGCCAACGAGGCCGGATTGAATTCAAATGTGATCGGCCCCATCAAAATAGCGGATCAATTCTCGCTGGTGAAGGTGCCGGACGAGTTGGCCCAAGGAATTATTAAGGCGCTCGGCCGGTCCAGGATGAAGGGGCAGAAAGTCATCGTCCGCCTGTACCAGGAATAGGAACAATCCTGACGCGAGCTGGCGAAGGTGAAAAAGCATGCCCTGAGTTTTTCCGAAGAGTCCAATTTAGCCCCATTCAATTTCTCACATCTCATGCTAAACGAACTGACGATTCTTGATGTGCGAGACCGGATTGGCCGGGCCCGGTCTGTGACTGTGCTCACCGGCGCGGGAATTTCGGCGGATAGCGGCGTGCCGACGTTTCGTGGGGTCGATGGTCTGTGGAAGAATCACCGGCCCGAAGAACTCGCTTCGCCCGAGGCCTTTGCTCGAGACCCGAAACTCGTCTGGGAATGGTACAACTGGCGGCGTGAATTGCTCGCAACCAAACGCCCCAATGCAGCACACGAAAACCTCGTCCACCTCGAACGACAGATGAAACACTTTTGGCTCATTACGCAGAATGTCGATGGACTTCATGCTCTGGCCGGCTCGAAACACCTTTCAGAAATCCATGGCAATATCTGGAAAGTGCGGTGCACGCAATGCGGCCGTGTTTCGCATAACCGCGATCTGCCTCTGGTCTATCCGCCAAGCTGCACTCATTGTTCGGGTTTGTTGCGTCCTCATATTGTATGGTTCGGGGAATCATTGGCCCCGGAGGACTTGGACCGCAGTTATCAGGCATTGCGAGATTGCGAAATCCTGCTCATTATTGGCACATCAGGCATGGTCTATCCGGCTGCGTCATTTGCCCCCATTGCTAAAGAGGGAGGCGCGTTGGTGGTCGAACTGAATTTGGAACCGACCTCTAACTCCCCTGTTGTCGACGCGTCATTTCAAGGCCGTGCCAAAGACCTGGTGCCACTGTTGCTTCCATCTGCCTAAACAAGCCTTTCTTGACTCCCTTCGTGAGGGTTTGTTACGTTTTTTTGTTTAGGGATTCTCAGTACTTACGTTTGGAGCGAGGCATGCAACTGACGATCAATGGTAAACCTGAAACCCTGGAGGTTTCGACCGTGCTGGACGTCTTGAAGACAAAAGATATCGACCCGCAACTCGTAGCCGTGGAACTGAACACTCAGATGGTGGACCAGGAATACTTGGGAACCACTCCCGTCAAGGAAGGCGACAAACTGGAATTTCTGTTTTTTATGGGCGGTGGCGCGTGAGTGCCTCATTTCTGCCGTGTATTACTGACGGTATCGGCCATACGCCGCTAGTCCGATTGAACCGGCTTTCTCCTCCAGGCAGAGCCACGATTTACGGGAAGGCGGAGTTTTACAATCCCGGTGGCAGCGTGAAAGACCGCATCTGCCTGAATATGATTGATGAGGCGGAGAAGCAGGGGCTCCTCAAACCCGGCAGCACTATTGTCGAACCGACCAGCGGCAATACCGGCATCGGGTTAGCCTTGGTGTCTGCCGTTCGTGGGTATAAACTCATTCTCGTCATGCCGGAAGGCATGAGCCTGGAACGGGCAAGCCTGCTCTCCTCTTATGGCGCGCAGTTGGTGTTAACCCCTGCTCGAGAAGGTATGCGGGGATCAATTAAAGAAGCGGAGGGGATTTTAAGTCAAAACCCTGAATACTTCATGCCTAACCAGTTTTCCAACCCTGCAAATCCGGCGATACACCGCAAGACAACCGCGTTGGAGATTTGGGAGGCCTTGGCGGGCAAGGTGGATGCATTTGTCGCGGCGGTGGGCACCGGCGGAACGATTACCGGATGCGGAGAAGTGTTCAAAGATAGAAATCCCATGATCAAGGTGATTGCGATAGAACCAGCCGGCTCTCCCGTGTTGTCTGGCGGAGAACCCGGACCACACAGGATCCAAGGCATTGGTGCGGGCTTCGTCCCCAAGGTGCTCAATCGATCGCTCATCGATCAGATTATGACCGTGACGGATGAAGAGGCCTATCAAACCACAAAGCAGCTTGCAAGGAAAGAAGGTCTCTTAGTGGGAATTTCTGCAGGGGCCAATGTGTTTGCCGCTCAAAAGGTCGCTGAATCCTTGGGACCGGACAAGAATGTGGTCACGATTCTGTGCGATACCGGGGAACGGTATCTCAGCTTAGAGAAATATTTTAATATCTAGAACATTTCACGAAGCCCCCCAATACTCCCCTTGAATAAACGGGGGGATCCGGAGTAGGTACTTCTTATAGGTTATAGACCCAATGAGCTTCACCGAAGAACAAATTACACGATATAGCCGTCACATTTTGCTGCCGGAAGTGGGCGGAAAAGGACAGAAAAAGCTGTCACAAGCGAAAGTCTTTATCGTCGGAGCGGGAGGCTTGGGATGTCCGGTGGCCTGTTACCTAGCTGCCGCCGGTATTGGCACAATCGGGTTGATTGATAGCGATGTGGTCGATCTCTCCAATCTTCAACGGCAAATCCTTCACCATACCCCTGATGTGGGACGGTCTAAGGTGCTGTCGGCTAAGGAAAAAATCCAGGCGTTAAACCCGGATGTCAAGGTCAACACGCATGAAGAACGGTTTACTTCTCGCAATGCCCGAGACCTGATCAGCCAATATGACGTGGTCATTGATGGAGTCGACAATTTCCCGGCAAAGTTTTTAATCAATGACGCCTGTTATATGGAGAAGAAGTCCCTCGTCCATGGAGGCATCCTCCGGTTTGAAGGACGCGCATTCACCATTCTTCCCAACCAGTCCGCCTGCTATCGTTGTATTTTTAAACATCCGCCGCCGGCTGGAGTCGTTCCCACCTGTCAAGAGGCCGGGATTATTGGAGTCGTCGCCGGAATTATTGGTACCATTCAGGCCACGGAAGCCATTAAATTGATTCTCAACATTGGAACGCCATTAACGGACCGCATCCTGGATTTTGATGCGAGAACCACCGCTTTTCGAGAAATTCGCGTCAAACGGAATCCCGGTTGCGCCCTCTGCGGTCCCGACCCCTCGTTGACGGAACTCATCGACTATGAGCAAGAGGCGTGTCAACTTCAACCATCAGGTACCATGCTGACCAACGGATAAACTCCGCCGTTTTGAAGGGGAGGATGAGGCTATGATCAAAAAAATGCAATCTCTCGTGTGCCGGGAATGCGGGAAAGAATATCCCACCCAGGACATTCATGTCTGCGAACTGTGTTTTGGCCCGCTGGAAGTCAAATACGATTACGCGGCCATCAAACAGGTCATGACGCGTGAAAAGATTGCATCCGGCCCTCACAGCCTCTGGCGGTATGTGGATCTGCTCCCTGTGGAAGGCACACATTTCATCGGTCTTCATGCCGGATTTACCCCGCTGGTCCATGCCAAAAACCTTGGGGCATTCCTCGGGCTCGACAACCTGTACATTAAAAACGATTGCGTCAATCATCCCACGTTGTCTTTTAAGGATCGGGTGGTGGCCATTGCCTTAACTCGCGCCCGGGAACTGGGCTTTGAAACGGTTGCCTGCGCCTCAACCGGCAATCTTGCGAATTCCGTGTCGGCCCATGCGGCCTCGGCCGGCATGAAGTGTTATGTCTTCATTCCCGGCGACCTGGAAGCCGCGAAGGTGCTGGGCAACCTGATTTATCGCCCCAATGTCGTCGAGATTGAAGGGAACTACGATGATGTTAATCGGCTCTGCAGCGAAATCGCCGGAGAACGCCACTGGGCATTCGTGAACATCAACATTCGCCCCTATTATGCTGAAGGCTCGAAAACGCTGGCCTTTGAAACCGCCGAGCAATTAGGCTGGCGGGCTCCGGATCAAGTCGTGGTACCCATGGCTTCCGGATCGTTGCTCACGAAAATTTGGAAAGGTTTCAAAGAATTTGAGAAACTGGGCATTCTGGATTCCGTGAACACCAAAATAAACGGGGCGCAAGCGGAAGGCTGCTCTCCCATTGCCACCGCATTTCGGGAAGGCCGTGATTTCTTTAAACCGGTCAAGCCCCACACCATTGCCAAATCGCTGGCCATTGGCAATCCAGCTGACGGGTACTATGCTTTAAAAACCGCCGCGGAAAGTCAGGGGGCGATGGACGCGGTGACCGATGATGAAATCGTGGAAAGCATTAAACTTCTGGCTCAAACGGAAGGTATTTTTGCCGAAACCGCCGGAGGTGTCACCATTGGCGTCTTGCGCAAATTAGTGAAACAAGGGCGCATTCAGAAAAGCGATGTGACGGTGGCGTACATTACCGGGAACGGCCTGAAAACCCAGGAAGCGGTGGTTGATTCGGTCGGACGTCCTTTTCGTATTCCGCCCAGTCTCAGTCACTTTATCAAGACTTTTGCCATAGAGGAGTCCGCATGATTAAGGTACGAATTCCCACTCCCTTGCGCCCCATGACAGGGGGGAAAGGCGAGCTGGAAATAGCCGGGAACACGGTGTCGGAAATTATTGATAACTTGGGATCGGCCCATCCCGGTATTAAGGAACGGTTATATGATGAGCAGGGAGAGGTTCGGCGGTTCATCAATATCTATGTGAACGAAGAAGACATCCGTTTTTTGACCGGCAAAGAAACCCCGCTGAAAGACGGAGATGAAGTCTCCATTATCCCCGCGATTGCAGGAGGGTCATAATGGCTAAACTACGTTTTCACATTCGATATCCCGAAGAAAAAATTCCCTCGCCGATATTGTATGAAATCGGAAAGGAATACCAGGTGGTGCCCAGTATCCGTCGGGCGGATGTGCGTGAGACCACCGGTTGGATGGATGTGGAATTTACGGGGGAAGCTGATGAAATTGATCGGGCCGTTCAGGGCCTTCGTCAAAAGGGCTGCATGGTCGATCCGATTGAACTCAACGTCGTCGAATAAGGAATTGGCCTTTCATGGAATTCACCGATTCTCAAATCCAACGCTACAGCCGACAGATCATTCTGTCTGAAGTAGGTGGCAAAGGACAGAAAAAATTGCAGGATGCCAAAGTCCTGGTGATTGGAGCTGGAGGACTCGGCTCTCCGGCAGCCCTGTATCTGGCTGCGGCCGGAATCGGCACCTTGGGCCTGACTGACGGCGATGTGGTGGACTTATCGAATTTGCAGAGACAAATCCTGCATACAACCGACCGGATCGGTGTCCCGAAAGTTGAATCCGGAGGACAACTCTTATCGGCATTAAATCCTGACATCACCCTCAAGCTCTATCCGGAACACGTGAGCGTCTCAAATATCCTCTCTTTTATTGAGGCGTACGACATCATTCTGGACGGGTCCGACAACTTCTCTACGCGCTTTCTGGTCAATGATGCCTGTTTTTTTGCCAAAAAGACCTTAATTTCCGGGAGCATCTTCCGGTTTGAAGGGCAATTGGCCACAATCAAACCCCATGAAGGATTTCCATGTTATCGATGTTTATACCCTGAACCCCCTCCAGCCGGCCTTGTGCCAAATTGTCAGGAAGCGGGAGTACTTGGCGTCTTGGCTGGGACAATCGGTGTCCTCCAAGCCAATGAAGCCATCAAAGAAATCCTAGGACTGGGTGAAACATTGGCGAAGCACCTTCTCCTCTATGATGCCCTGGATATGACCTTCCGCAAGGTCGGTCGCCCAAAAGCACCGGACTGTCCTCTTTGCGGGCCTCATCCCACCATTACCGAATTGGTGGCGCATGAGGTGTCCTGTAGTCTCTAGCTCAATGCTCAATATTCCGTCCGGTATCATACAGAGCATGATTGAGCATGCCCGTGAGCTGGCACCTCATGAATGTTGCGGCATTCTCTCTGGAAACGAGGGAACGATTGCCGAGTACTATCGCATCACCAATATTCTGGCCAACATGTCGGAACAAGAACTTACACGCTTTGATGGCGCCAAACTGTCCGACCTCCAACGCTTATCCCCAGAGGAGAGGGCGGATATCGCCTTTCAGATGGACGCCAGGGAAATGGCCATGGCCCAAAGGGACATTCGTTCAAAAGGACTTGCCCTCTTAGGGTTTTACCACTCCCACACCTTTAGCCCGGCCCGCCCGTCCCAAACGGATATCACCATCGCCATGGAATTTGAAAGCTACCGCGCTAAACTCAACTTCCCGGAACCTGTTCACCTGATTGTTTCCTTGGAACACGCCGACCAACCTGTTGTCCGGGCGTATCAAATCCAGGAAGCCCGGGCCACGGAAATTCCCATCCGCACCCTGCCCTAACCCAATCCATTCCAGGCATCACCTCTCATATTTTTTGCTGTTTCGGCATAGACTTCCAGCTTGACGTCTTGAGATAATGAGAGGCTTTCTCAATGTTACGACAGGAGAAGATTATGCCGACGCATCACCACCTGTTAGGGTTCCTATTCGGATTGACCATGTTTATTCAAACCGGGGCACAGGTTTTTTCGGAAACTACCACCACCTTTCAAAAATTTAATAGTCCTATTGTAAAGATCGAAGCGGACAAAGGGGCCTTCCTGGTTACGACCGATTCAGGTATTCAGTGGATTCAAGTTGAAGAAGAGGCGAAGGCCCACCTGAAAACGCTGGACGTAGGAGATATGATTGACATCATCGTCGAAATGCGACCCAACAATATTCCCCCTTTGCTCAAATCCTGGAAGTTGGCCCGTAGTGCTTCCTCCTGTAAAGTCTTCGATGGGAAGACATGCAGTAAATAATACCTTTAAGACTTCCCAATCCTTCTCGCCTCTCTTAAACGGCATTAATCTCAATCGCTGCTCAGTTGAGCACACCACAACAACCATGAATTCTCCATCCGGCCTTCTCACGCCCTACAACCTTTACCGTATTTTTCAGTAAAGTCCATTTTACGTAATACCTCTCAACCGTCTTTTTCTCATGACTCACGGACAACAGACCCATTGGACGGTCCTGAGGTTCACACCGACCTCGGGGTCCAAAAGGTCGTCAGTGCGTCTGACGTGATGGAGACAGCGCCTCCACAATAGGGCAAGCCGGAAAAAACCCGTTGACCGGATTATGGGTTTGATATGAAGGAAGAACGCGGCGTTACCAATGAAGAATTTTCCCAACTTCAGTCAGGTTATATCCCCCGAGAGCTTCGATTTCCCGCCTGAAGGATTGGCTGACCACCGCATTGAGAAATTGAGACATCACAGGGTGTGATTTCAGAAATTCGACCCGCATAATCAAGTCATATTGTTCTTCGCGAAGCGGAATGAACCCAAGACCGCAGTGGCGCGCAGCGGCTTCCACGCCAATCCCCACGTCGGCCATGCCATCTCGAATGAGACGGGCCACTTCGAGGTGAGACGCGACTTCGTGGTCATACCCCTTGATCTGTCCTCCGGCTAATCCGGATTTCTGAAGCAGCGCATCCAAAAGAAATCTGGCTCCTGCCCCCACCTCGCGATTGACGAGACGCAGTCCCGGCCTATCAAAATCCTCTACACCGCGAATGTGTTTCGGGTTTCCTGGGCGGACCAACAGGCCCTGGACCCAGGAGGCAAAATGCACACCGACAAACTCCTGCCCGGGAACATGGCGTTTCAGATAGGGCAGATTGCTTTGTCCTGATTTCACATCAACGAGATGCAAACCGGCCATGTGGACTTCTCCCCGTTGAAGGGCACGGAGGGCATTGGCGCTTCCCATGGTCCAGTTGGTGATACCCGCAAGTGCATTGATCTTCCGCACGTGTTCACCAGCCAGAAATAACGCCGGGTCGCATCCTGCAATGAGAATCCCTTTTTTGACGACCTCCGGGGAATTGAGCAATTTGACCTGCACACGTTGCCCTTTTCGGCCGGAACGATTCTTCGTATATTCCAGGACCACCCCATCAGCCGGCATCACAAAATTCAACACGTCGCCAAGTTCGGCCATCGGCCGGGCCAGTATCCGTGACCCTACCTGAGACAGCTTGACCCGCATCGGTTGATTCAAAGAGGATGAGTCGCCAATCAACTCGGCTTCAACGATCTCTTCATAACCCGGAAGACTGAAAAGATCTTCGACCCGGCACTTCAAAGCACGAGCTAATCGTAAGGCAATGTGGGTGCTGGGCAAATATTGGTTTGCTTCAATGGCGTAGACCGCTTGTCGAGTCAGGCCCACGTGCGCGGCCAGCTCGACTTGAGAGATTCCCTGCTTTTTTCGTAGTTCAAGCAACCGATTGCACACCGGCTCTTTATGGGGAACATTGTCGTGATCCGGCGTTTTTTGATTTCCAGACTTTCTGTTTTTCATAATCTAATCTATTCCATTCACTGTATCCCATGCTCTTCTATCTTTGCACCAGGCCGTTGCCCTGCAGCTCATTGAAAGCATTGCCGTTAAACCGGGGGCCAGATCATAACAGAACCACTCAGATACCTGATGGAGCGTTGCGTAAAACTTGCCTATCCTCATAAGCATATGATGTATGCCTTATTAGGTTGAAAAATCAAAAAACTCGTAGTAACACCTTGCCCAAAACAATTCTTGAGGTATCGGCCGATGCCACCCTGCTAGAGCATTTTTGATTTAAGTGCATACAATCTGTATGATGGCGTCCGTTGCGCTCTCGATGGAGGAGAAGGGATGGACGCCTATTCACAGGATTTACGGGACCGGGTGTT
>WHTE01000138.1 GCA_009377845.1 Nitrospirales bacterium
TGTGACGGTGAGATTGGCAGAAAGGGCTGACACGGTAGAGACCTCGCCCCGGCACACGTTGATAGCCGGGTCCTCAAAAGAGTACAACACTGCCGTGGTCAAAGCAGGAGGAACTGGCCCATGAACGGCAAAGCAGTCAGACTCACGAACCCATTCACGGGTTACATCCTCGGCCTCCACCGTCATCCTCAGAGGAAAGTGAGACAACGGATCGTTTAGACCCATTATTTATTCTAAGCAGAAGTGCAAAGCGCTGCCAAGCATGATCACATGCTCAAACAGAAGGAGGACACTTATGCGTTCCTTTCGTTATGGAGGACAAACAGGGAAATCGTTTTCGCTGAAAACGGATGAGAGCCTCGTCGTCGTGCGGACACAGAGTCGTCGCCCCTTGAATGCAGCCGCCCAATTACTTAAAACTCGACAAGCGTTGGACAATCTTGATCCGGTGCACCGCTTTCGCCACGCAGGCGTGGAAATCTTCCGGTTCTGCTCCGACGTTCGAGGCCCCAGTACGCGGGGAGCCATCCGTACTACCTTAAAATCCGAGAAAGACGTTCAATTTGCCGGACATGTCCTGGTGGATCCACAGTCAAATAAACCGGTGTTGTACACTGAAAATCTCTTCATCAAATTCGAAGATGACCTCGCCGAATCCACCTGCCGCAAGATCGTGAAAGCGGCCGGACTCCGCGTCAAACGAAAGCTGGAGTATGCTCGCAATACCTTTTTTGTCGCAGGTCCAGAGGGCACAGGCCAGGAGGTGTTTCCCATCGCCGAAACGCTCCTCAAAAAGAAAGAAGTGGAGCTGTGTCATCCTGAACTCGTCCGGAAAATGGAATGGCGCACCGCATTTCCACAACAGTGGCACTTGAAAAAGTCCATCATTAATGGAACTGTCTATGATGCTCATGCCCACGTGGACAGCGCCTGGGCGCTCAGTCAGGGGGAAAATATCACCATCGCGGTCATCGATGACGGTGTTGATCTTGATCACGAAGAGTTCGCCAGTTCAGGAAAACTCATCGCCCCTCGCGACGTAACCGGCGCCAATGACGATCCTCGACCCGGAAGCGGGGATAATCATGGAACCGCCTGTGCGGGTGTCGCCACCGGCAACGGATTTCATGGAGCCTCCGGTGTCGCTCCCAAAGCCCGATTGATGGCCATCCGCTACGCATCCCCGCTGGGCTCACAGGCCGAAGCCGATGCATTTATCTGGGCGGCGCAACACGGGGCGGATGTCATTTCCTGTAGCTGGGGGCCAGAGGATGGCGCCTGGTGGGACCCCCGCGATCCCCTTCATCACACCGTGGTTCCCCTGCCGGATTCCACCCGCCTCGCCATTGACTGGGCCGTGACCAATGGACGCAACGGCAAAGGATGTGTGATCACCTGGGCCGCCGGCAACGGCAACGAAAGTGTCGATAACGACGGATACGCCAGTTATGAGAAAGTGATTGCCGTTGCCGCTTGCCACGCCAAGGAGAAGAAGAGCGCCTATAGCGATTTCGGCAAGGCCATTTGGTGCACCTTTCCCAGCAACGACACACTCCTTCCCATCCCCGGAATCTGGACCACCGATCGCGCAGGAGCAGCAGGATATAATCCCGGACAAGTCAGTCGAGGCGATGCGGCAGGCCATTACGTGAACGACTTTGGCGGCACATCAAGCTCCTGTCCCGGTGTCGCAGGGGTAGCCGCCCTTATCCTGGCTCGCAACCCGTCCCTGCGATGGGATGAGGTCAGAGATCTGCTCAAGCACTCATGCGATCAGATTGATCCCGCCGCCGGCAAATATGACATAAACGGGCATAGCCTGCTCTATGGGTATGGACGGATCAATGCCCAGCGCGCTGTGGAATTGGCCGCGCCGGCCGTTCCAGCTCCTGCCACCGTTCATACCTCTTCCGCCATCATTCCCATCCGCGATCTTCAGACCTCACGACTCTCCGTCCAAGTGGCAGAGACCGCCCTGCTCACCTCCGTCAAGATCGGAGTGGATATTGAGCATACCTACATCGGTGATCTGATCATCAAGGTGGTACCGCCCAAATCGACCGGAGTCCCACCTATTCTGCTTCACAATCGAACAGGAGGGGGGGCAGACAATCTCCACACTACCTATGATGTCACAACGACCCCGGACCTCATGACACTGGTAGGAAAAAATCCAAAAGGGAAATGGTCACTAACTGTTCAGGATAAAGAGAAGCTCGATACCGGGCGTATCTTGCAATTCTCGGTGACCCTGATTTCCTGACGCCGAGGGCTCGCTGGCTGAATACGTGTCACTCCCACGGGACGAGCCCCGGCAAAAGAATCAAGGAAGGGTTCCGGGAACCCTATTGCTGATTGTTCAGGAAAAGGAACTCTTCGTTGAAAAGAAGGGCTTTTGAAGAAAAGAAGAACCATAACCAGGTGGGCACTTCCCGGTGAATATTCCCTGATCTCCAGGGTAACGTCTTAATGCAGAAAAGGGACGATTCCCCTATAGGAGACCGATCACACGTGCTGGGGTGGCTGGCCTCCCGGAGGAATTTTGCCGGCACGCTTGATCTGACGAAAACTCCCCACTATATTTATTTGCCATACTGAACACCAATTCCAAGATTGCCTGTCCAATCGTTTTGGCTCAAATCCCCTTGCTTCTTCATCTCTCGAAACAGTGCTGAGAGCTCTTTTCCACCCGTGAAATTTCTGTCTCTTCCCAATCACCGTTGATCAACCTGGATGATGTGTTTTCTTTCCTTGCTCATTCATCAAATTCAGGATCAACGGAAATTGATCGAAAACTTGAAGAGCGTGTTTCCGCATGTTTTCCAAAAACCCCCATGCTCCAGGACGGCCTGGATGGCCCTAACAGTTTATTTACCATTTTTTCTGAGGAGGTGCTTATGTCTCAGTCCCAAACTTCACAGGGTTCTTCCAGCGGAGCTACCCCGCAAGATGTCCCCCATTGGATTGAACACACGTTTGAAATGGCCATCTTTTCCAGCCGGTGGATACAAGCGCCGTTGTATGGTGGCCTGATTATCGCCGAAGTACTCTATGCGTGGAAATTTCTGACGGAACTGTGGCACATGGTGCACGACATTGGCGACCTCACCGAAACCGTGTTCATGTTGGGAATCCTCACTTTGGTGGATATCACCATGGTCGCCAATCTGCTCACCATGGTCGTCATCGGGGGCTATGCGACGTTTGTCAGCAAACTGAGCCTGGAAAGTCACCCCGATCGCCCTGATTGGCTCAGCCATATCGACCCGGGAACCATCAAGGTGAAATTAGCGGCTTCGTTGATCGGCATTTCCAGCATTCATTTATTAAAAGCCTTCGTCAACGTCGCCAACGTGTCACCCGAGCACATTCAATGGCAAATCCTCATCCACCTGACTTTTTTAGGCTCAGCCATCTTATTGGCATGGACCGATAAAATCATGACCAAGGAGAAGAACCATTAAACCTCGTTTGACTCTCTCGAACTTTTCGTTAGAGGTGGTTCAACCGGCTATGGCGATGGCCATAGAATGCGTAGACCAGGAGCCCGATAAGCGTCCACACCCCAAAACGAATCCAGGTGATTGACGGGAGAAAGAGCATGAGTCCGAAACACGATAGTGTTCCCAACAGGGGGATCCAGGGCATCCAGGGGAGCCGGAATGGCCTTGGATGCTCCGGGCGAGTAACACGGAGCCAAAGCACCCCGACGCAGACAAGACAGAACGCAAAGAGCGTTCCAATATTGGTCATGTCGGCCGCTTCACCAATTGGGACAAACCCGGCGAGAAGCGCAACCCCCGATCCTGTCAGGATGGTTGCCAGGGAGGGGGTCTGAAACCTGGAATGGATCGCACCCAATCGTGGACTGAGGAGACCATCTCGAGACATGGCAAAGAATATCCGGATTTGCCCCAGCATCATGACCAGTAACACGCTGGTAATCCCGGCTAACGCCCCAACGGCAACCAGAGCTGCTCCCCAGCGGTACCCTACCCGGTTGAGGGCTTCCGCCACAGGGGCATGGACGTCAATTTCTGCCACAGGCACTAACCCCGTGAGAACGGCAGCCACAGCAATATAGATAATCGTGCAGAGCCCAAGCGACCCCAGAATAGCCCGAGGAAGATCCCGTTGCGGGTTTCGAGCTTCCTCTGCCGCCGTCGAGACGGCGTCGAACCCGACGTACGCGAAAAAAACAATGGCTGCAGCCGCGCCCACTCCGGAAAGTCCATTGGGAAGAAACGGCATCCAATTTCCTGGATTCACCTCTCCCGCCCCAATGGCCAGAAAGAAGAAAATGACGACAAGTTTCACCGCAACAATCACACCGGTCACTTGTGCACTTCGCCTGGTTCCCACCAGGAGAAGTCCCGTCATCACGAGAGAGATTGCCACGGCCGGAAGGTTGATCAGTCCCCCCTGGCCTGATTCAGGGGCATGAGTCAGCAGATCGGGCAGTTCAATCCCCACCAACTTAAGGACATTGACAAAATACCCGGACCAACCAATGGCTACCACTGAACTCGCCACGCCATATTCCAAAATCAGATTCCACCCCGCCAACCAGGCAACCAGTTCCCCCAGCGTCGCGTAGGTGTAAGAATAGGCGCTTCCAGCCACCGGAATCATGGAGGCAAATTCCGCGTAACAGAGCGCCGCCAGGGCGCACACCAACCCCGAACATAAAAAGGAAAGAATAATGCCGGGTCCCGCACCCGGCCGATGAGAATTGCCGACGGTCGCCGTTCCAATTAAGACAAACACCCCAGTGCCAATAATGGCGCCAATTCCGAGCGCGACTAAATGCCACAGGCTCAGATCCCGTTTTAGCCGTAATTCATGGGAATGCTCTGTACTCTGATGGCTCAGTAACAGTTTCGTCCGGAACACGGAACGGCTCATCACACGTTTACGCATCATGGTAGTCAGGCTACCTTTTTAAGCCCGGGGTTTTTGTGTCTTTACGGGAAAAGGGCTAGGGATCAAGGACTCCTCTTCAATAGTCACGACATCAATGCGATAACTATACCGGGATTCAGCATACTGAAATATCCGAAGACCAATGAGAACGAAATCCCATGAATTCTTGAACGGACCCCATCGGCTTTTCCTTAAGCCTCGGTTTCTTCTACAATTCAAGTACCGGCTCACATCCTGTGATGGTCTCAGGCAGGCGTTGACATATTTTGCCGCGATCCGTTTAGCTGAGGGGGTTCACCAAAATTTTTGCTCATGAATGCTTCCACTCCGCACGAATCATACAACCTGAATATTCACACTCCGGCCGGAGATCTGACGGCCTCGGTGTCGGTTCCCACGGGATTGATCCCCATCACTGACATTATCCCTCTCATGCGGTCCCTCGGGGAACAAGCCCACCAACAAGCCATCGACCAGACGATTCAATCAGGCGCCGCCATTTCCTGTCAAAAGGGATGTGCCGCCTGCTGTCGCATGATGATTCCCTTGGCCCCACCCGAGGCCATTGCCCTCAAGACGGTGGTTGAAGTACTCCCCTCCCCACAAAAAGAGCCCTTGTTTGAACGGTTTCAGTCCGTTCAAAGGTCCTTGCGTGAAGCCGGCATAGAGGAAGAATTGCATCGGTTGGCCCTTTCCGACGAACAGGTCACCGATGAAGAACTGGAACCCCTCAATCGCGCCTACTATGCGCTTCGGATGCCCTGTCCTTTCCTGGAAGACGAAGTCTGCTCCATCTATGAGTAACGGCCCTCCGCCTGCCGGGAATTGCTGGTCACTTCCCCTGCGGAACTTTGCCAGGACTTGATACGCAATCCCGTCCAACCAATTCCCGCCCCGTTTCGAATCGGCACCATCCTGAGCAAACTCTACGCGGATTGTTGCCAGGGCCCCATTCGCCTCATTCCACTTCCCTTTGCGCTGGACCGGGCCAAGGCGCGGGAAAGTCGGAACACCCGAATCTGGGCCGGGCCGGAATTGCTGAACCGGGCACTGGATGCCGCCGCTCAATTCTTACAACGCCAAACATCATAGAGGCTATTGACCACTGACTCTCTCTTTCTCTCCTCCGCCGAGACCCACGAGGGATAAACCAGCGCCCGCAACGATTGACGGAGGGCAGGTCTCAGTCCTCTGCTGTTCTTCCCGGAGTAACTTGCCAGCTTCCATCCGAACTCCGGCAACGATAAAAAGGGGCCTCTCCAGAAATCACCAGAATTGTGAAGAAGACTGGACAAGTTTTCTTTCATTGGACAGGATGTCTCTTCTCATGACTCTTTTTCGATGATTTTCTCCTTCGAATAACATAAAAAAACCAGGAATTGGCCTTCATACACACATCTAAAACTGGCATTACCTTTGCTGATGTCTCCTAGAGTAGTAAGCCATGACGGCTTACCTATAACCTTAAAGGAGGTGCTCCTGTGAACCAATCAAATCAAAAAGATCCCAAAAAAGACATGCCAACCGGGAAACCCACGGCCGCTCCTGGTCCTGCCAGACCACAGCCCAATCCGGCCAAAAAGCCAATGGGCAAATAGTTTTCCTTACGGCCCACCACACCTGAAACTCACGACTTTAGACCCTCAAGGACAAGGCCCACCTTTTCAAGTTTAGATGCGGACGAGCGCCAAGAGGGGCCGGAAGGATTCGGCCCCTCTTCCTTTTAGGAACGTGGTGATTCTGGATGTATGAGGAATACCAATGGTCGTCACAAAGATTACCCAACCGAGCAATTCAGGCATGCAGTCGAGCATCCGACGTATGACCCGAAACCCTGACAGCCCCGTCGGAGGATTTGTCCTCCTCATGATGTGCCTGCTCCTGACCGGCTGTGCGGAACAACCCATACCGCAACTGGACGCAGCCATCCATGCCCTTGAGGACGCCAGAATGTCAGGAGCCGAAGAGTATGCGATTGAGATCTTCACCGAAGCAGAAGCGGCGTATCTGCAGGCTAAGGAGGAACTGGATCAGCAGCGTGACCGGTTGCAGCTCTTTCGAGATTATCAACCAGCCACCACCATGTTAGCGAAAGTTCTGACCAGCGCCGCGCAGGCCAAAATGGAAGCCATTGCCAATAGACAAGAAGCCAAAGCGAATGCTCAAGCGGCGCTCGCCTTTGCCAGACAACATCTTCAAGACGTCCGTTCTCTATTGGGGGAACCCTCCATCCCCGCAACCGGTCGAGGGGAGTTCGACCAGCTCACACTGGCCTTCCATGCCGCTGAAACGCTGTTAGCCGAAACCGAGTCCATCATGACAGAAGAGAACTTCATCGCCGTCATGACCACCGCACATTCGGTCGAATCATTCGCCACCCGGATTCAAGAGCTGATCATCTCTGCCAGGCAACATGCCAAAAAGCGACAAGCCTAGGTGATGGGTAACCGGAGGACGACCCCGCCAACCAGGTCCAAGTATGCCTGGCGCTGGCGATGGATGATGACGGGCATGCTGGTGCTCCTTCCGGCTTTGGCTTTTGCCTGGTGGGGACGCACAACCTACCCCGACACCTTTCCCCCTCTTGTCGAAGATCTGGACAGAAAAGCCTGGGTGAACGGAGCACAAACCTTGTTTCCCGATCGCTATCAACAATTCCATGACAAAGTCCTTGAATTCCGCGCCCAGTGGCGGACTGAAGTCAATCACTGGTGGTCCAACGGCGACGCCGAGGTGTTTAACCGGACCTACCAGCAATTGGTCGAGGAAGGCTCCCTGCTGATTGAAGCCTCTCGCCAAAAATCCACCGCTCTTCGCCTGGAGGTGGAGGAACTCCTTCAACCCGAACAGGCGCAACTCACACGCCTACGGGCTCTCTCCAATTTTTTTGATCTGGAGGCCGACATGCCGGCGCTCTCCAAGGCTGAAGGATTATTACGAGAAAGCGCCGTGCGATTACAACAAGGTCAATACCTGCAGGCACGTTCGGCGGGGGAGCAGGTCCTCGCACATCTTCACCACGTGGAAACCCACGCCATGACTCAGATGGAACGGTATACCAGCGATGCCCAGCTCACGCTCTGGGAACAATGGGTCAATCACACCATCCGATGGTCAACCGCAACAGCAGGAACGGCCGTGGTCGTGCTCAAAGCCCCTCGCCGCCTGTTGATGTATCAACGCGGCCGGATCATCGCAGACTATCCGGTGAGCCTGGGATTTTCAGGGTTAGCCGACAAGCTGTCCGAAGGGGACGGTGCCACCCCCGAAGGGCAATTTCATGTGATTCGCAAAAAGGAAGGACCGGGAACCAAATACTATAAAGCCTTGTTGTTAGACTACCCCACGGTCGCACACCAGCAGCGATTCCAGGATGCGAAAGCCAATGGCCGGATTCCATCTGATCGGTCCATTGGCAGCCTTATTGAAATTCATGGAGAAAGTCCTGACAACCAGGATGCCACCAGTGGCTGTATTGCCATAGAGAATTCAGCCATGGACCAGGTGTATGACCGGGCTAAAACCGGGACTCCCGTCACCATTGTGGGGGCACTAAATACAGACAACGAGGTGGTCAACACCTTACACCTGCTGGAAGAGCATATTCGGCAACGGACGGAACGGTGGCACAGAACACGTTCCCTTGAAGCCTCAGTCACGAGGACCAAATAATATGATCTCCCACATTGACCTCCGTTCACGCGTCACGCTCACGCTGTGCATGCTCGCGTTCCTGGCAACCACCCTTGGGGCTTCACCCGCTACGGCTCCCAAACGCACCACGACCGTGACACCGGTTGCCAAAAAAAACCGGGGAGAAGAAATCCCGTTTTACCCGACATCTTCCGCCCTGCTCGCCGCCGCCCCAAAGGGTCCCTATATCGTCGTCGACACAGCTCAAAATCGGGTGTACCTTCGAAATGGCAATCGGACCCTCTACAGTGCCGTGGCCTCCACCGGCAGTGGCGCTCGCTTGCAAGATCCTCGCAATCCCACCAATGGATGGGTGTTTGATACTCCGCGAGGCGTGTTTACCATTTCCAGCAAAATCAAAAACCCCGCATGGAACAAACCCGATTGGGCCTTTATTGAAGAAGGCGAACCCATTCCGACGAAACTCAAGGACCGGATTGCAACAGGCGTCCTGGGGGACTATGCTCTCGGATTTGGCAATGGCTATTTCATTCATGGCACGCTGTACACTCGCATGCTTGGAACCAACGTCACGCATGGTTGCATCAGACTCGGTGATGAGCCGCTTGAATATCTCTTTCACAACGTGCCGCTCGGCACCACTCTCATCATCTTTTGACGCGCTTCAATTGTTTCTTCACCCACGTGTCTCTCCATCCCGCGGTCTTCTGTTTGCTGGGGGTGCTCCTCCTCACACTTGTCCCGGGAGAACCCTGTTCTTCCCATGGCCCAGGACAACCTAAGGCCTCTCCTCATCCCATCGGTCAAGAGTTGCAACTGGCAAAAACCAAATCCCCCTATGTCGTCGTCGATACCACAAAGAACATCGTGTTTCTGAAAGCACGTGGCATTCCCTTACGAACGTTTCCCCTTACTCAAGCCGAGTGGATCGGAAACCCTCTCGTTCATTCAACGGTCCTTCACCTCAAAACAAAGGATCCATCAGTCTCACCCCTGCCCATTACCCCTCCCTCAGACTCGTCCTCGGAGTCTCCTCTAGAGGAACCCTCAACACCCCTCACAGTGAACGACATGCCCAACCGCTATGAATTAGCCTTTCAAGAAAATCTGACGATTCTGGTGCAGCCGCATCACCTGCCCTCCTTCTGGGAAAACCTGGTGCAACAAGTAGCCGGATGGGGGCAGCGCGTCGCGGCAAGAATGGTAACCTGGGGCAGTTCACATCAATACCTGGTCGTTTCGCTTGATCCTGCCAAAGCACAAGCCTTGTATTGGGCCACCATCCCGCCAATGACCTGTCTCGTAATTCCAGGAAACTCACAGCCAAATAAAGACCGCCCTCTCATTCAGCAATGACAATATGTTTGAGACGAATATTCAGGGCAGGCTCTCAGCTCTCAACAGTTTTCGAATACGTTC
>WHTE01000139.1 GCA_009377845.1 Nitrospirales bacterium
TCAACCTCGTAGCGATCACGCTTTTCGGCCAGCCTCCTAGAGTAGCTGGAACCCTTCAAGCTTGCTCGCGGGTTGATCGAAGGTCACGGTCCACTCGCATCCGCCGATCCGATTGGTTGCTCCCAGCAGGCAATCCGCAAAGTCCGCTTTTCCCTTCTGATACATGCGAAAGGCGGTCCACGCGGCCTGAACATCCTCAATCTTGAGTTGGCTGGTCCGCAACAGCTTTTCTAATACAGGCACAATTGTGTCTTTTGAATACCCGTAGGCACTTTCCAATACCCATACGAGTTCACACAGAACGACGCGATTGATGAACCCTGGATCGTCACGCCTACATTGCTTTGTAATCACCTGCGTGGCCTTGCGAGATTGGCTGAGATCGTCCTGCACTAAATGTCTGACCAGGACATTCGTATCGAGACCAATCATCGTCGCCCCCCTCTTTTACGAATAGCACGATTCATGTCCGCCACACTCACCGGCTGGGCAGGCGGCTTGAGCATCCCTGCTAACTCCGACGCATCTATGCTCGCTGGCAGCACCAGCACTCGACCGTCCTCATCAATCACAAATTCCAGACGATCCCCCGGATGGAGATTGAGTCGTTCCCGAATGTCCTTCGGAATGGTGGTTTGGCCTTTACTGGTCAGCGTCGACGTGGACATCTTTTCTCCTTTCAATAAAAAGCATTCCTTACTTTAGCGTAAGCGTGGACACACGGCAAGGCGGTTGATGCCCGACCACCACATGCGCCGGTGTCACCTCCGGCTCCGCCACCACACGAACCAGTCTCACGCGCATTGCCGCTCCTGCACGTTGATCTTGGAGAAGTTAAATCGTGTAGGAGGGGCGCTCACGCGCCCCGTCCTCCCACACCACCGTACGTACTCATCGTATACGGCGGTTTCCTGCGGATTGGAGCAACTCACACCGTTCAGTGAGACTGCACAATCCCTCGTCTTTGAACCACGCCAGATCCATCCCCTCCTTCACGGCAGGATGTTGTGAGGCTCTCCACCAGCGACGGCATTGGCAGGCCCCCGACCACGCCCGCTGCACGGGTACACCAAAGCTCTTGCAGAAAGCGGGCGACCGTATACGGTCGCTTCTTCATGCTTGAGCACATAAACAGCGGGGCCGCCGCCGGATCCATTGGTCCAGCGACCTACAGACCGAGACCTACTTCTCATATTAGAAGTATGTCACCCAGCCGGGAAGGCTCTCCGTAAGGTCACGTATCACCCGTGCCAGACTCACCCCGCGCGTTCTTCGTGTCATCTGCCGGATCTTATGTCACCCAGCCGGGAAGGCTCTCCGTAAGGTCACGTATCACCCGTGCCAGACTCACCCCGCGCGTTCTTCGTGTCATCTGCCGGATCTTCACCTTCACGCGGTCCAGACTTTGAGAAGCCACGGCAAGCGTCCCATCTTCCCGCAGGTGATAGCTCAGGAATGGTCGCTCGTCCACACGCGCGACCGCGCTTTTCTTCTCATTCACCTTGAGCTTCAGAGTCTGTTCAAGAAACCGGGTCACCGAGCGCATGACGCGTGCTCCAGCACAGGCGTCCGCACATACCTGAACGTCATGTGTCGGACAATGTCCGATGAATGCTGAGCGATGAACGAATGGGCAAGTCCCGGAAGACCATGTCATCCTGAGGGAAACGAAGGATCTGGCTGAGCCATGGCATCGTCAACCTGGGCACAGATCCTTCGCCGTTGCTACAGGATGACGGAGTTGTTGAGGTCTATCCTCGTCACACATTGTTCGTATCCTGTCCGAATGGTGAAACCTCAGTTTTCACAGTTCAATAGACCCACTGTTCGCCTCAAACGATTAAAAAACCTGCCTCAACCCGACGCAACCTTATGACGATCACGCATCTCGGAGAGCCTCCTAGCAGCCATCAACTTTCATAGCACTGATAGGGGCATGAGTCTCTATTGACACTTTTTCTTCAATCTCCTATGGTTGCACCTCAACAACAACATCCCGCAGAGACACAGGGATATTCCTTTCCGAAATAGTCTTTCACAGGCCTGATGATGACACAACAATCTTCATCTTCTTTGCTGCTTCATATCAGAATTCTTCTCAGTGCGATTGTGCTCTTAGCCTTCACTCAAGGCTGCGCGAATAACCTAAAAGCCATTCAAGATTTCGCGAGTCTTTCTGCTGAATCCGCCGAATACACCACCTTGGTGGAGGATTATCTGGAATTCCCAAACCGGCAAAAACGGTATCAACCCCCAAGCCATCATGCCAGCCTCGAAACTATGGCCCAGGAGCGTGCTACGCAAAAAACGGCGTTACTCCTGCGACAAACCATCGTGGAAAAATACATGGACTCTCTGGGGCGATTGGCGGCTGATGAAATGGTCGATAACACCGAAGAACTGGCACAACTCTCCGCAACCTTACAGAATCAAGCAGGGACCAATCCACAAGAAACGGAAGTCTACGAAAAAATAGCAGGCATTTTAACCAAAGTGGCCAGCAATCGGTGGCGACAACGCCAACTCCGGGACCTCATTGAACAATCCAATCCCCCGATTCAACACATTCTCGGGTTCTTACAACAAATTGTCTCAGACGGTTTTGGCGGAGATCTCCACACAGAAGAAGCAGCCATCCAAAACTATTACTCGACGCTGGTCATAGAATCACACGACCCGGCCGGCAAAGCTGCGTTAGCCGAATGGAAAGAATTCAGGATTTCACAGGTTCAGGAGCGGACTCAAGGCCGAATGGAAAGAATTCAGGATTTCACAGGTTCAAGAGCGGACTCAAGCCGTCCAGACCTATCGCATGTTACTGGACAAAATTTCTGAGGGACACCAACAACTCTTCGACCGCCGTGATGAGTTGAACAAGAAACAGGTCATACAACAGGTCACGCACTCCGTCAAAGACCTTCGAGCCTTATTGGAAACCATCAAACAACTGTAAACGAGGATTGCAATGCCCTTGAGCGCTGAAGATGCCTTTGAGTTATCCAAACAATTTCGGGAGCTGAGCATCAATCTGGGAAATTATCGGTTTGCCAATTGGAATACCCTCACCCCGACGCAACGTCGTGATGTAGAAGACGAGGAATGGTCGCTCTTAAACGCCTCGTCGGACATGACCACCAAGGCCGTGGGATTGGCTTTGGAGGAATCAGAGATCAATGTCCAAAACATTAAAAGTTCGGTGGGCAAAGCCAAACGGGCGATCAAAAAGTTAGAAAAGGTGAGTGAGGTCATCAAAGTCGCCACCACCGCGGTCGGACTGGCCGCAGCCATCGTGGCCAAAGATCCTGGCGCCATTGCGAAAAACGCCAAACTCGTACTCGAAGCTTCCGACGTGTAGCCTGTTCGCTCCTCCCTGTCTCTCCCCTGCATCACTCACTGACCCACCGTTGATTGCATCAGACTATTGGCATGCGGCGGGGAAAACCCTTGAAAACCCCGATGACGCTCGGCAAGTTCTAAGACCGAAAAGGCGTGGCCATCCACTTGCTCGGGTACCGTAAAAATCTGCCGTAAATCTCCTCCCCTTGCACCAACAATCTGCCCCGCAAACTTCACCCCTCTCGCGGTCAATCGTTGCATACTGGTTTCAATATCCGCCACGCGCACGGCTATATGATGCAGCGTTCCATCCCCGAATTGCTTGACCCATCCTGGAATAATACTTGTTTTTCCCCGTTCATCATTATAGGCCTGATCCACAAATAACGCGGGGCATCCTGGCGCCCGATAGACCTTGGCCCACCAATCGTCATACTTCAGCGTTTCAGAATAGGCATACCCCAATAACAGAAATTCCTCAGCGCGTGGATCAATCGACGACGTGCGTAGGGTGATATGGTCCAAAACCGGAAACAGACCAATACCAATCTCCTCCAAGGCATGTTTGACAATCGTGGCCGCATGGTTTTTGGCGGCATACTCGTGAACATAGCGAGTGATTACCTGTTCGAGTTCGGTCCCATGATTCATGACTTCCCCTCCCTGGTTAATTCACAGAAAATGTGATTCCCTGTGCCAGCGGCAGCTCGGTACCCCAATTCATCGTATTGGTTTGCCGGCGCATATAGGCTTTCCAGGCATCGGAACCGGCTTCCCGCCCACCGCCTGTTTCCTTCTCCCCGCCAAAAGCACCACCGATCTCGGCACCAGACGTTCCGATATTCACATTCGCAATCCCGCAGTCGCTCCCTTGCCCCGACAAAAATTGTTCGGCATGCCGCACGTGCAAGGTAAACAGAGAAGACGACAAACCTTGCGGCGCCTGATTTTGAAGGGCAATCGCTTCATCCAGCGTGTGATACGGCATCACATAGAGAATCGGCCCAAACGTTTCCCGCTGCACGACCTTCCACTGATTCTCCGCGCACACGATCGTCGGCTCGACAAAAAACCCGGGACCCTCTATCACATCCCCGCCGCAGAGAATCTGGCCACCATCCTGAGCCACTTCCTCAAGGGCAATGCGAAATTCTTCCAAAGCCCGTTCGTCGATCAGCGGCCCCATCAATACGCCTGCCTCCAAGGGATTGCCCACCCGCACCTGCCGATAGGCATGAAGCAGACGTTGCACCACCTCCTCGAAGCGAGTCTCCTGCACAAACAATCGTCGGGTCGTCGTGCATCGCTGACCAGCGGTGCCTACAGCTCCAAACACAATGGCGGGAATGGCCAGATCCAAATCGGCCGTCTCGTCCACAATCACGGCATTATTCCCGCTGAGTTCCAACAGGCTACGTCCTAATCGTTGGGCGACGACTTTCGCGACCTTTCGACCCACCGGCACAGAACCGGTAAACGAAATCAGCGGCAAGCGATCATCGGCAACCATCGTCTGGGCCAGTTCAACCTGATCGGTAATGAACACGGAAAAAATTTCCGGAACGCCCTGCTCCTTCATCACCTGATGACAGATATGCTGAACGGCCAACGCGCAGAGAGGCGCCTTCGGAGAGGGTTTCCACACCACCGTATCCCCGGCAATCGCCGCAAGAAACGCATTCCACGCGCCTTCGGAGAGGGTTTCCACACCACCGTATCCCCGGCAATCGCCGCAAGAAACGCATTCCACGCCCAAACAGCGACGGGAAAATTAAAAGCCGTAATCACTCCGACCACTCCCAGCGGGTGCCACTGTTCATACATACGGTGTTGAGGACGCTCGGAATGCATGGAAAGTCCATACAACATGCGCGACTGACCGACCGCAAAGTCGGCCATATCAATCATCTCCTGCACTTCCCCGTCGCCCTCGGCCTTGATCTTCCCCACCTCCATCGACACCAGGGAACCCAATGCATCTTTTTTCGCCCGGAGCGCCTCCCCGATCAACCGGACCACTTCGCCACGTTTGGGAGCGGGAACCTGGCGCCACTCCTGAAAAGCCCGTTGGGATTCTTGAACGAGAGCGTCATAATCCCTGCCTGAGCACCGATTCACCTGAGCCAGCACCTGCCCGGTCGCAGGGTTCACCGAATCCAACAGACCCTCAGTAGTGGTAGCCACCCATCCCCCGGGCCCGGAACAGGCGCCTGCATTCACCGCTTTCAGCCCTAATTCATGTAAGACATCCATCACGCACCCCATCTTCTGTGACGCACCAAAGGACCATCAAGAATACGAATCATCCGTCTGAAAAAACCGCCCAAACCGATTAGCCAGGATCGAGGGGAGATCAAAGGTCTCTTGCGTCACAAATCCCCGATACTGCTCGGGACGCTGCCAGGATCGAGGGGAGATCAAAGGTCTCTTGCGTCACAAATCCCCGATACTGCTCGGGACGCTCAAAGACCAGATCGACCACACTGCACATCCCGGCCGCCGTCGTCACCTGAATCGCAGACCAGGGCTTTCCCGCAATCGTGCGCGGATACACTTTCTGCACAAAATTCTCTTCATAGAGTTCTCCTTTTCGCATACCCGTGACAGAGGTGTAGATCAGGACCACATCCTGCAAGGTTTTCGGCACGGCCTTTTCCAAAATACGTTTCAAGGTCTCCCGGTCATCATTGAGTTTCAGATCATTCATCAACAGATGAATCTTTTCACAATGGCCGGGATAACGAAGGGTCTTATAATTCATCGTCCGAACTTTGCCCGCATACGTATCCGCCAAAGTCCCCAACCCACCCGACGTGTTAAAGGCCTCGTATAACAGCCCATCGATCGAAATGGTTTCGTATCCTTCGAGAGGAAGCAATGGCACTTCCCGACTATTTTCAATCCCATAGCACATATTGCCATATTCATTGATCAATCCATCCGTCGACCACGTCAGCGAATATTTCAATATATTGCTGGGATTCACCGGCAACGCCCCCACCCGCATCTTCACCATATCCACGGAATCAAAACGGGTCATCAACTCATGCGCGACAATACTGATAAAACCAGGAGCCAGCCCACATTGCGGAACAAATGCGGAAGACGCCCCCTGACTCATCTCCCGAATCTTTCTTGTGACTTCCACATCTTCAGTCAAATCAAAATAATGCGCGCCGCACGCGCGAGCCCGCTCTCCCACCGCCGGATTACCATAATATGGAAGACTGGAAATAATTCCCTCGGGCCCGACGGAATTAATAAATCTGCTCAGAGCTTTCGAATCCTGCACATCGACGGAAAACACGTGAAAGTGCTCATGGCCTATATCCTGTTTCAGCCGGGCGACCACCTCCGGATCCACATCTCCCAGAAAAACTTCAAAATCTCCACACTCAACCAGTAACGTGGCAATTAGCGACCCGATTTTTCCCCCTCCGAGAATACAAATTTTACCCATAGGCCACCCTTTCCCAATATTATTTTCCTCTATTTTACTCTTTTTAGCATGGATGGTAGTAGGCTTAAATCGACAAAAAAGAAGACTTTTCCAAAAGACCCGGACAGAGACCGGAACAGGGATGGGCGGAATATGGCATTGACTCATGGCTCAACGAAAGATAGCGTAATTCCCGATTCCGACTCCTAACATGAAACCCAATGGGTCTGTTGAATATTTCAAAAATTTTACCTTTTCACAAGCCTAGGAGTGATCGAGATCCACTCAAGAAAAAAGAGGAAGTGTTCAAAACCTGTCCTGAGCTTGGCCGAAGGAAGGCGCGTCCAGTCCTGTCCTGAAGCCTCTCGAAGGGAAGGCCGCACCTGCTTGGACGAGCGGAGCGTACGGAGGAGTATGTGAGCACGGCCAAGGAGCAAACTGCCTGCGCGCTTGCGCGTCGAGGCGCTTCAGCGCGTAGACGTGAAGCCGCTCCGGCGAAGGCAGGCACGGCGGCCCCTTCGGCCGGACTCAGGGCATGATTTTTCAACACTTCCCTAATGCATTGAATGCCTTACGGGAGGTCCGGAAGGAAAGGCCCATCACCGCCGTCCCGACCTTCGTGAGGGACACCACCCGATTCAGACGGCCTTCTCTTTCATCACTTCGAAAGTTTCTGACAACACGTCCACTCTAATCACTGAAAAAGCCATGGGAAAGGTATGCGCATGAAGATGAGGAAAAGCATGTTGACCGGCTTCGTTGCCGGATGAATGCTATGGGGGGCCGCCCTCTGCTTTGCAGGCTCCGACCTGAACTAGGATTTTCGATTGTGGGCGCCTGTGTATTTGAAGGATTTTCGATTGTGGGCGCCTGTGTATTTGAACTTTCCTGTCTCAGGACCGGTGAAAGGATACATGGAGGCCAATCCGCGATTTTCCGACGATGCCTCACACATCGACCAACTCATCCTTCGTCCCGCCCTCGGGTATCAACTGACTCCCACTCTTTCACTCTGGCAGGGGTACGCCTGGATAGCCAACTACGAACCGGGCTACACGCAGGAACACAGGCTTTTTCAGCAACTCATCTACAGCAACAAATTTTCAACATTCAAATTACTCAGCCGGTCCCCTCTCGAAGAACGGTGGGTCCAACACGCCCATTGGAACAGCCGTGCGCGCCCGAACCATGCTTCGTGGGGATTTTCCGCTACCGGCCTATCCCACAATCGCCATCGTCGCCTATGACGAAATTTTCGTCAATCTGAATACCATTCGGCAGGCACCTGAAGCCGGATTCGATCAAAACCGGTTTTTTCCGGGCATGAACTACACCATCTCCCCCAACTTCAATGTGGATGTCGGCTATCAATTACAGGTCATCAATACGGCCCTGTCGGGCCTGGCCAATCAAGCCAACCATATGGTCCTCCTTCAGTTCTTCATCAATCTCTAAAAATTCTCACGGCTGTCCAAGCGTATGCCCTGAGACTATTGTGAACTTCACACTAATTTACTATTTGCAATTATAAGATGACTATAAAAGATGTTTTCGAGATAATTACGGATCCGGTTATTCAAGTGAAATGACCATTACCACTTTGTGATAGTGAGATATGAAGTCTTTACGCTGGTTTTCTCAGTTCCTCGCGGCCCATGAATTCTTCATCTGCTTCTTTCCGGTCACAGTGGCCTTCGGGCAGCATGCGAGAAGTCCTAACTAAGTCAACCGAAGGATCATAAAAAATCAAGTGAAAAACGTGAAGAATCATATTCGGAAGTAGGTCTGAGGGAAAATCAACAAGAACCAATTAACGGTAAAGGCGCAATTCACAAAACGAATAGGGAGGTCAATGAGAAATTATGGCTAGACTAATTGAACAACCCACAAGAATTCATCCGGCAGGGAACAAACCCAAACTCATCGATGAGTTTATCGGACGGGTGAATTCCGGCACAGACCAAATAAGCATCGCGCGCATGAAGAGCCCATCCGGCTGGGAAGAACCCGGGCAGACGCCGGAGTTCGATGAATATACTGTGGTCCTTTCCGGCCAATTGCAGGTGGAAACGAAAGAGGGAGTGCTTGAGGTGAACGCCGGTCAAGTGGTCATCGCCTATCGCAATGAATGGGTGCGGTACAGTACCCCGGGTCCTGAGGGTGCGGAGTATATTGCGGTGTGCCTCCTGGCCTTTTCGCCGGAGACTGTGCATCGGGATCCCTCTTGAATCTAATTGTTCTCATGGAAGGCACAGGAGTGTCTTGTGATTTTTTCCCCACCACCCGGGCTTCAGTGTATGGATTTAGTCAGGCAACATGCGAAGAAAATGCTCTAATTGTTTCGTAACCATCAAATCTCCTTGGTTTCGAGAAACAGCAATACCTTTCAAACAAATCTGACGACATTCTTGGATCTGCTGACTTTTATACAAAGCCTGCGCCAGGGCCAAATAAGCGGCCGAATAGGAAGGTTGCAGTTGGAGGGTTTGCTCCAAGGCTTTTTTGGCTTCTGGATAGCTTTTATCCTTCAGGTACGCCTTTCCTAAACCAAACCAGGCAACTTCATCATGCGGATCTCTTTCCAAAATTTTTTTCAAGGGTTCGATTTTTGGATTTGCCATGCTCAGTGCACCATCACCTGACATCCAGTTTGGGAATAGCTGTTTCATCCATTATACCCAAACACCCGGGATTAAAATCCTTTCTAATGAGAAAGTATCCGGGCCTTGAGAATGCAGCAAGGAGTCAGGCTTTTCTCTGCTCCTATTTTTCTATGACACAAAGACCGTCACGATCAGCCGGTGTCAAAAACTATGATGTGGTGATTAGAGAGAGGGCATGTGCAGGAGTTTTCCTTCACATGCAAATAAATATCTCAGGATCACGTGAGAGATCCTGAGTCTTACCGGCGGCAATGTTGGGTGACCGACCTTAATCCCACCCTTGTGTAGGTCTGAAATAAAGAAGTTATTTCTCTTGAAGGACAGGAGGAAACCAAAGAATCTGATTGGTATAGTCCAGGGATGGATCACGAAGAAGAAATGCCCGGAACCGAAGAATAAGCTCACGTAAAGAGAGTTGATGGGCCAGGAGAATACCGGCATGCGTCCGACCGGTTACGGCCCAGTCGTTCGCTAATCGCGAAAAATCCCGGGTGTCATGGGTAAAGAACACGCGAT
>WHTE01000140.1 GCA_009377845.1 Nitrospirales bacterium
GCCGCCGTACAATTGATTCATGGCTCCTCCTTGGGTTGAAAGGTTGAGAGATGCTTGACTCATTCCTCAACTGTACCGCCCAGGCGAGGAGCCTTCTAGATGATTATCAGGCCTTACATTTGACAAATCCTTTGTTTTACCCTTATCCCTTTCATCCAACGGAATGCAGACATGGCTAGACCACTGCGGATTTCCTTTTCAGGGGCTTTGTATCATATCACCTCACGAGGCAATGCCCGGGAGAATATTTACCAGGATGATGAAGATCGGCGCGTCTTCCTTGATCTGCTGGACCGTTCCTGTGAACGTCACGCATGGGTTTGCCATGCCTACTGTTTGATGCCGAATCATTATCACTTGTTGATCGAAACCTCCCAGCCAACTCTTTCTAAGGGAATGAAATATTTGAATGGAATCTACACCCAACGATTTAATCGTCGCCATCAACGAGTGGGACATGTGTTGCAAGGACGGTTTAAAGCGATCTTGGTCGACAGCAATGCCTATTTGCTGGAATTGTCCAGATACATTGTCTTAAACCCCGTTCGAGCAAGACTGGTTCGTTCAGCTAAGGATTGGCCCTGGAGCAGTTATCGAGCAACAGCGGGTCTAGCCACTGCCCACCCCTGCTTGACGGTTGATTGGGTCTTATCGGAATTTGATAAAGAGAAGAGGGATGCGTGTGAGCGGTATCGTGTGTTTGTTCAGGAGGGGAAAAATCAACCATGGCCTTGGGCCTCGTTGAAGAATCAGGTGTATCTCGGCTCGGATGAATTTGTCGAAGATATGCTGAACAAACTTAGCGCGGAGCAATCACTGTCAGATATACCGAAGAAGCAAAAGCGCAGGCCGGCAAAGCCATTGACATATTACCAAGCTCGATATTCTGATCGAACGAGAGCGATGGCGGCAGCGTATTTAAGTGGGCAGTACACCCTTACAGAAGTAGGACAACAATTTGGGGTAAGTTATGCGACCGTCAGTCGGGCAGTGAAGGCTTGTGAAGAGCGTAAAATATCGGGCCTGACCCCTAACCTAAAACCTAATGAAGGAAGGTCCCATGCGTCAGGATGAATTTACCCGGAATGCGTTGGAAGCGGCTACGAGGATCAGCCTGGTAGCCCTCCTCATCGTCTGGTGTTTTCAGATCATCCGCCCGTTTGCGCTTCCGATTGTATGGGGGGTCATTATTGCCGTAGGGGTCTTTCCGATATATGGCTGGGTGCACCACCGAGTGACCACGCGTGGCTGGCTGGCGGCCACATTGATTACTCTGGCTTTGCTGCTGATCCTGTTCTTTCCCGTGGTGTTTCTGGTCACAGTGCTGGTGGATAACCTGCGCGCTGTCTCTGATCAATTACGTGATGGCACGCTGATAGTCCCCCCACCACCTCATGGGATCAAGGATTGGCCGTTGATCGGAACTCCACTCCAAAAAGGCTGGAGTATGGCGGCCGAAAATCTTGAGGCCGCTGTTCAACAAATCACCCCGCAGCTGCGAGAATTTGTCGCGCCACTGTTGGGGGCGGCCGCCACCGTCGGACTAAATATCGTGGAATTGATCGTGGGGGTGGTTCTGGCAGGGGTGTTTTTGGCCTATTCAGAAGAGAGTTATCGAATATCCCGGGCCGTTGGCAGGAGGTTGGCCGGTCAGCAGGGGGTAGAGCTGGTAGATCTTGCCGAAGCCACGATGCGCAGTGTGGTGCGAGGGGTCCTTGGCGTGGCCTTGATTCAGTCGACTGCGGCCGGGATCGGTCTGGTCGCAGCCGGGGTACCGCTTGCGGGCTTATGGACGATGATCGCGCTCGTCCTGTGCGTGGTTCAAGTCGGCGCCGGGTTTATCATGGGCCCGGCTGTGATCTATGTGTTTTCGACCAGTGACACGCTTCCTGCAATTTTGTTTTTGATCTGGAGCATATTTACCGTGTTGCTCGATAATTTTTTGAAGCCAATGTTGCTGGGCCGGGGTCTCGATGTGCCGATGATCGTAATATTCATTGGCGCGATCGGAGGGCTGTTGGTGTCTGGCATCATCGGTCTGTTCCTTGGTGCCGTCGTGCTGGCATTGGGATACAAGGTATTCCACGCCTGGCTCAGGGTCGACTTTACATAAAAGTTTGGAGTTTGAGTGTTACATCCAAGGGAATGCAGGGAAGGTAAGAATGGCTAGACCACTACGGATTGCCTTTTTTGGAGGGCTGTATCCTATCATCTCAAGAGGCAAGGCCGGGGAGAATATTTACCAGGATAATGAAGATGGGTGCGTCTTTTTGATCTGCAGAGCCATTCATATGAGCGCCACGCATGGGCTTGTCATGCCTACAGTTTGATGCCGAGTCATTATCACCTCCTGCTTGAAACAACCCAGCGGACCCTCTCTAAGAGAATGAAACATTTGAATGGAAAGTATACCGGCCAATTTAATCATTGCCATGGACGAGAGAGGCATGGATTGGGGGACGGCTTAAAGCTAGCACAGGTTCAAGTTATCTTATTGGACCGCGATACCTATTGGCTGGGTTGACCAGATACATTGCCTGAACCCCGTTCGAGCAAGACTGGTTCGTTCAGCTAAGGATTGGCCCTGGAGCAGTTATCGATCGACAGCAGTTAGAACTCTCAGCCACTGCTGCCTGACCATTGAATGGGTAGTATCGGAGTTCGGAAAAGAGAAGAGGAAAGCGTGTGAGGGGTATTGTGTGTTTGTTCGGGAGGGAAAAAATCAACCATAGACTTGGGCATCGTTGAAGAATCAGGTGTATCTCGGCTCGGATGAATTTGTCGAAGATATTTCGGACAAACCTAGCGCGGAGCAATCACTGTCAGATATACCGAAGAAGCAAAAGCGTAGGCCGGCAAAGCCATGGACGTATTACCAAGATCGATATTCGGATCGAACGAGAGCGATCGCGGCAGCGTAATTAAGTGGGCAGTTCACTCTTACGGAAGGAGGCCAATAGTTTGAGGTAAGTTATGCAATCATCAGTCGAGCGGTGAAGAGCGTAAAATATAAGGCCTGACCCCTAACCCCTTCTGCATGCTTCCCTCTTCAACACCTAACTTTCTCATGAGAAAAATGTCATAAACGTCCTGGTTTCGTGCCTATCACCGGTATGAATTCTTCCTATAATTCGCGGTATTCGGCAGTTTTTTATCTTGTGGGGTTTTTCAAATATTCCAACCTTCATCCAAATAGCCATTCTCGAAGAGAGGATGTTACATTAATTATGACAGAAAATTTTTTGAGGAGATAAACAATTTTTACCCATGGATAGAATTTCGCTGTTGGGAGGAAATGCAGGCATCACCCGATGTTCTTTGATACTCCTTGGCGCTCGATATCCAAATGGCCAATCGAGAAAGGAGATTTTTTATGACACATCCCTTCACCATTGATGAATTGGAAAGAGAAATCATCTATTTAAGAGAACAAAATCAAAAACTGATTAAGGAGCTTTCTCGGGTCGTAGAAGAGAACAGCGATCTTCGTGAAGAATGGGCTACAAAGCGTAAACGATTAAAAGAAGTTCTCGAAGGCCCGAAAACTGAAGAGGGCAAAAACCAGGCCGATTGTCGGGTGCACCAGGGGGAGGAATGCGATCTATTCTGCTTAAATTAACAAGAGACATATCCACTATGAGTGGAGAATCCCAGGCGTTTGTTCCCATCATGTGTTTCTGGAACTTGAGAGGAGCAGGTCGGCCTAACCGTATCATTTGTCCAGGTTCAGAAAGCCCCGGAACATTCCAGTGACCGGCTGGTGGCGGTTGGCGGAAAAGTTCTTTCTTTAGATCGACAGAAAAATCCCGCATTTAAGTGCCTCAATTGTTCTTCTCGGCCGTCTACCCCTTCTGAATCAAAAGGCGACAAGCCAAAACCGATTCATTGCTTTCTGTGCCGGGAAAGAACCACTCAGCCCCAAAATTGTAAAAACAGGAACAACCATTACCATTGTTGGGAAGGTCAAAGGCTGCGCACCTATTACTGTCGAACATCAAGACAAAGATGTTCCAATTTTCGATATTAAGAATTTAACTCTTTGGGACAAACATCGTCATGAGAGCCGATGTTTGAGGCGAGGGGGTGGTATATTCCCCATTGTATGTTCCTTACGGATATCATGCTTATCAATGGTCTAATTGCAAAGCCTCCAGCTAAAATTCATACGCTCACACTCTCTTCCTTTTATCCAAACCCTTACCTCATTCAGATTTTTTCAACCTAATTTCAAACGGGCTAAAGTCACCGGCCACGCGACCGGCCAGCGGTGTTCGTTCACATCAACCGGTAAATTTCCTCCCCAAGCAAGTTCATATGTATATCCCGATATTTGGGAATTCTTACTCAAACCGGACATTTAAAATTTCACGTTTGGTATTCTGGCCCGAAGGAAGATCTTTGCAACCCACATACGTCGTTTGGTTTCCTTTTACGACTAATTGGGTGGTGGTCGTGACATTGGTTCCAGTGATTTCGGAAAAAGTTACCAGGATAGTCGCATCGGGATGCTTGTTTAAAATACCCTGTTCGATCTGGGAATGGGGACAATCACCGTTAGGACGTTCGATCATTTGAGCATAGGGTGCGGCATCCATATGCTGGAGGTTGCCTCCACCGCAGGACGTCAGAGCTAGGATAACGCAAATATACCACCAGGGAATGGCTTTCATGATGTTCTCCATTTCAGTGAGGAAAGGGGGGACACGACCAGGTCATACGTGGGATTGTGGGCGGTTCAAGCCTCGGGCTCCACACAATTTTCTCCCCCACGAAGGAGACAACCCCGCCAGCGTACTTTTTCCGCCCAATACCGGAAGGATTCCTCGACATCGTTCCACGAATTGGTCAAACCACTGAGATTTTTGGTCCCTCCCCGGCGGTCGACTGCGGCTGCCAGCAAAGTCTTGTCGGAGGAATCTGTGATTTTCATTTCTACACTGGCCGACCCTGTAAACCCGGAGACTCCTGTCGCCAATCCTTTCACCCCGGTTAAGACTCTCAACTGAGGGACGATACTCGAAACCGTATCCAAGACGGGATCGGAGGTTTCGGCTTCAGTGATGGCTGCCTGAATATGCATGACATCCGGACCGGGTGAGTTCACCATTTCATAATCGGTTTTTAGTGCTTCATGCAGTTTAAGCCAAAACAGGTCCGCCATCCGTTGACGATCTTCAGCTGAAACGTCTTTCAATTGGGAATCCTTGCCAATCCAGAGGGTCACCGGATCAAGGATCACTTTTCTGTATTTCTTCCAATCGGCTTGAGGATTTTTATAGATCAGGAGGGTTTCATCTTTTTTCCCTTCTTTTAAGATGGAATAGTCTCCAAGAAATCCCGATTCTTTCGCGCTCCGAGCCTGCTGGGTGCTCGCGCAACCCGATAAACCCACAAACAGAATTAGGACCAGATGAATGGGAATACGGATCATGGCATTCCTCCTTCTTAATACCTTCAGAATGACAAAGTGGTTTTAAAAGGCAGTTTCAGTAAATGGCGAATCTAAGAGAAGGAGATTATAGCCATTTCAAAAAATAAAAAATACGTTTTTCCCAGAAGGGATAATTTTTTATAAAACGTGTTAAATTGGCCGAATCGAGAACCATCATTAAACTTGTATGAAAATTCGTTCAAGAAGTCGGCCAGAACATCAGGCACAGACGCCATGGGTCTTGCATGTTTCCTTCGCATGCAGCAGTAAAATCCGTCTGACCTCCTGAATGGTATGGGTATTCGATTGACAGGAATGCTCGGAACGAACCACGAATTCCGATTCCATTCCTTCCAGGTGCGCACTTTGATAGGCCACCACACCATCATTCCCTTCTTCGACCGGTCCATCACCTTTCACCGCAATGATCGAGTGTCCGGAAACTCCGGAGGCCAACGGCAGCGGAACTAATGCAGACATGAGCGGGCTACCCGGTTCCATGCCAAAGATACTCCCCAAACGAGCCTTCTGAAAATCGAATTTGAGGGCATCCAAATTTAAGGTGATCATATCAGTGATGCCCGACACCAAGCGGCCGGGCAGCTTAACATATTTGGCCAATTGATGAGCGATCCAGCTCCCAGCCACGTAACTCCCATGGTGAGGGGTGGCAATAAACACCAGCCGGCTCACAAATGGAAGCGATGTAATAAAAAGACTTCTTTGCAGTAAGTCTCGCGTCTGAGGGGATAAGTTCATATCCTCAAAGGGTTTGTTGCTAACCACCTCCCAAAATTTATTCTCGGTATCAATGGCGGTGAGTTTCGTCAGCAACCCTCCCTGACTATGCCCGATGATGACCATGGCCTTGAGAGCGGGATCCTGATATTTCCGTTCCAGTTGATCCACGGTCTTTTGTAAAGTTTCCCGCAGCAGCGCGGCTGAATAAAGAATGGGATTCCCAGTGTCATAAATAAATACCCAGAATTGAAAACGATTCCGAATGGACGGGTCGACGATCAAATCATTGATCATGTCGGCCCACCTTCCCGGGCTGGAGGCGGTTCCGTGAACAAACACCACCGGAACCCGCCCGGAGCGATACGGCTCAAGAGCGATCAATTGACTGGGGAACCCCGTCAAGGATTCTCCCATGAAAAATCCCTTCAGTTCTCGTTGCCAGACCGGTGATTCTGCCAGGCTGGCTGCCAGGGATGAGGTAAATTCAATTTCCAACGGCACATCCCGTCCCTGGATGTTTATCGTCTTATGGTCATAGGCGTTATACATCTCCCAGTCTCCCTGAATGAACCCCTTCCTCATGTGTTCAAGGAGATTGGGAAACCTCATGAAGGCGGTGACAGGCAGTTTGCCTTTGGCAATCTGCAACCCCTCCTCAGGACCTAACGGGATTTGATCTGCAGCCAAGGGTACCCCAATCCCGGCCTGTCGATATCGATTCTTTAACCCACGGATTTCCAATTCTGCGACGGGAATAAAGTTGGTGAGTTTCCGGTTTTCATATTGGAGGAGATTATCCGGGAGTTCCACCTGTAAGGTTCCAAAGGGCAGGTTATATGTTCCCGATTGCAAGTTCATGGTGGTTCGATCCGTGGCAATAAATCCCGAGGTCAGACTGCGATTGTATAAATCCGCCGCCGTCCGCACCCGGGGATCGAAAGGGTCTGGAAGCATACCGGAACGTTGGGGAAACAAATACAAATACGCATACAAAGCCGTGGTCAGATAATAGGAAGGTTGATTGGCTTTTTTGGCATACAAAAAAGACAACTCAGCCAGAGCGAATGCCACCGGGGCGGGCCTGTCAATGGTTAAGAGAATGTCATGTAACTTTTTCAGTGTTCCACGGGGATCATCGAAATAGCTCTCCGTGAGGTCAAGCACATGAAGGACGATATCGGTAAACGGGCTTGTTTCCCCTGTGGATAAAACGTTTCTGGTCAATTGATGGCGAACCGTTTCCGGATCAACCCGGCTCACCCCGACAGGTGTCTGACAGCCGGCAAGGACAGCAACGACTAACAGGCCGCCTAGCCAGAACCATGGCGTCTTGGAAATTGGCATGTTGGGTTTTTGTGGTTTAGACATAGATCCGCCCTCATTGTCTATAAGGAAAATCAGAACCTATGACCAAGCGAATTAGGTTTTAGCCTGCCGGCTTTTCTGTAGACTCACTTTTCTGGGAACACGTAAAACGAAAACACAACCCGATATCCATCATGGCTGTCAGAACAGAACATAGTAAGTGTTTCAGAAAATCGAGTAAAGAAAAATTCTCAGCGCATTAAAAAATGACTCTTCCAGCTTTCCTGTGGGTTTCCCAGATGACCATGTGTGCGTCTTCTCTTCTACTTCTTCTTGCCCCTCCTTCACAAAGGAGGGGTTAAAATATAAGAGGGAAATTTAACCCCTCTGGTGAAAGGATTTAATGAGCTATCTGTGTTAAAGAGGGTAATTTGCTGTGGGGGGATGAGGAAGCTCTGGTTCATCAGAGAAAACACGTGGAATTGAAGAGATTATTTTATAAACCCGAAGTCGCAACCGGATGCCACAGGGATCTCCCGCTGTTGTTCGAGCTACGATTTGTCGAACGCAAAAAAATTCGCATCCAATCGACTCGCAATCGCATGTGTGGATCATCACTTTTGTCCCGCAAAAAACTTTTCCAGCACCGAGAATACTTCGGGCACGTGAACCGTCGCAACCTCCCAGATGATCTTCGGGTCCACGTTGCCGTAGTCGTGGGCCACGATGTTACGCATGCCCCGCATTTGGCGAAAAGAAAGTTGTGGAAAAGAGTGTCTAGGAGCCTATCGGACTTGAGGAATCGAGAGCGAAAAAGCGGCTGAGCGAGGCCAGATTGTGACGATTTCGCCGGCCCATAGTGGGACTATGGTCCAAGAAAGCGGCGAAATATGTACCGCTTAGACACGTTTGCAGCCGATTCTTCCTAAGTCCGACAGGCTCCTAATTTCTTCGGTCAGATGGGCGGTGGCTTCTCCAATGATTTCGATCCGTCGGAGGCCAGGCATCTTGTTTCTGCATGTCGGTGCAGAAAGCGGTTTCCGTGGTGTCTTGGACATATGAAATGATAAGCCGAGCAGCTTCCAGAATGTCGCGCAGCCGGCCAAGTTGTTCCGCCTTCATAGACACAGACGGCCGAAGAGAGAAAATGCTCGCGGGCAAACCGATTCGATGATTGCTCCAAAGATCGACGCAAGATGAAATCCACCGGGATGCCAACCCGTTCCTCCGCCTCGCCTGCCATTTCCAGGAGTGACGCGGTTGAGACTGGTCCGTCGAATGTCACCAGCAAATCCATATCACTGCCCGGCTCAGCCTGGCCGCGTGCGACCGAACCAAAAACCTCCAGGCGGCGAATGTGATGCTTTTCACAAAAAGGCTTAGACGCTGACGCAAGCTAGCCGGGGAAAGTATGTCTGACTGATTCATCAGGAGCACATGATAACCGGCATGCTAATTCGAAGCAAACCTGGGAGCGTCAGATGTTCAGCTGTACAACCGGATGTGTCAGGGCTCTTCCTCGGTTGTTAGCCCTATAGCTTATCGAACGCGAAAACCCGCTTCCAATCATTTTTCATGCTCACCACTGTCCAGCCATGCGCCTTCGCTTCATCCAGGGCTTTGTCAACGCGACCAATGGAAGATGCCCGATCATAGGCCCATTCACGATCGGCATTCGTGTGATGGACGATGACACCGAGACGAGGACCGTGGCCGTCAGTAGTCCACTGCAACATCTGCAAATCCCCGTCGGAGTTGCCGAAGACGGCGATGAGGCGGCGGCCGATGTGTTGATGGATGCCCACCGGCTTGCCGGCCTTGTCGTCTATAAAATTGATCTCCGGCAAACGCGTCAGGACGGGTTTGCCGTCTCGCACTTCGAATTGGGTCTTGATACTGCTCCCGATCACCTGTTCGGGCGGAATGCCATAGACTGTTTCCGCCCAGGGACGCATGAACTCGATGCTGCCGCCGGAGACAATAAAGGTCTTGAATCCGTTTGCGCGCAGATAGTCTAGTAGTTCGAGCAACGCGCGCGCCACCTGCCGGCGCGCCTTTCACGTCACCTTTGAGCAATGCGGCGAAGGGTTCCTTAGTCTTCCACTCCGGATGCTGCGGTGAAGTGGTCTAGTTGAAATGGACACCTCGAAAAGAGCGATAATCGCCGAAGGAGGTGTGTCATGGGAAGTCAAGGAAGGAAACAGTATACGGCAGACTTTAAACGGGAAG
>WHTE01000010.1 GCA_009377845.1 Nitrospirales bacterium
CATACATTCCACCGGAAGTAACTTCCCGTTTGGTGGCATTCACCGGATGACTGACATAAAACGTGACCAGTTCCTGAGGAACAGCCAGTCCCAATCCTTCCAATAATCGTGGAGCTAACAAATCAATTTCTTCTTCACGAAACGCCGGTTCCTGATCATCGAGGCCCAGGAACCATCGGATGGGACCGGAACGATGCTCACGCACCTGCAACCCTCTCAAAGCCTCTATCATTTGGCGACGAGAAAGTGTCGCAGGATGCCCGTTCCAGGTCTGAGGGAGATCTGGGTCGACCCAAGGGGAGACTTCAAGCCGAATATACGAAGTGGGATTTTCGTAGACAAGGTAGGAATACAACGGCGAGGCGATACACCCGGTGAATAGACACCCCAAAACTATAAACAGAGGCCCCACCCACCGACACCGCCGCACATTAGGCATTCGCTTCAGTAACACTCATGGTCATTTCAATGCGATCAAGAGGATTATCATTGCCATCCCGCTGTGCATTCACGATGCGATCCACCGTTTCCATGCCACTCACCACTTCACCAAACACGGTGTATTGGCCGTCCAGGAATTTCGAATCCGCAACGCAAATAAAAAATTGTGACCCGGCGCTATTGGGATCCTGCGACCGCGCCATCGACAAGGTCCCCCGTTTATGCGGCCGGTGACTGAATTCCGCCTTGACGCGATGGCCAGGGCCACCCATTCCATGCCGGGAGCGATCAGAGTCTTTTGTATTGGGGTCTCCTCCTTGAATCATAAAGCCCGGAATCACTCGATGAAAGGTGGTTCCATCATAAAATTTATTTTTGGCTAACTTCACCATATTCTGCACATGATTGGGCGCGACATCAGGGAAAAACTTCAATCGAATGTCACCCCAGGGCTCTCCTTTCACTTGTATGTGAATGGAGGCTGTCTGATCTTCATTGCCTGCTTCACTCATCATGCCGTCCTTTCCGATAACGATAACAATGTCTATTCATAAGGCCCTTTGGGAGTCATCTGCACCCCAAACCCTTGGCTGATGTCCATCCAATGGGCACCCCCATCATCACTCCGAAATGCTCCATTGCTTGTTCCAGCATAGAACTCGCCGGTTTCCGTAATCGTAAGACTTTGAATCGCGAGTTTTGTCAACCCGGCATTGATGCCGATCCATCGTTGTTGATCATGCTTCCATCGAAAAATTCCGTTTCCCGTCGCCACAATAACATCCTCATGATCCGGGACAATGCTCCTGATGGAATCATTGGGAAGATTCCGGCTGAGGGACGACCAGGATTGTCCACGATCGGTACTTCGAAAAATGCCCCCATCCTGTGTGCCTAAAAAAATATGTTGAGCCTGATTGACGGCAATAACTCGAAGATAGCGATGCGGCAATCGTTCCTGGGGATCGATAAACGTGGATTGGGAATCCACCCATTTCGAGAGATGAGATTGTTGAGTATCAAAATGGAACAGACCTTTCCCTGAGGTCGCAGCTAAGAGTTTGCCATCATCCATAATCGCGAGGCCCGGCACCAGGATCCGATCCAATCCGGCTCCGACGGCGATCCATTGTTTCTCGGCTTCGACCCACCGGTACACACCGGTTCCCGTCCCTGCATACACCGCATCCTGATGAACCAAAAAAGATTTGACTTCCGCATCATCCAATCCAGTTCCAATGGATTCCCATTTCGTACCATTTAACGCCAGACGATACGCCCCTCCCCGCATCGTCCCAGCATAGATGTGCTGCCCAGGAATCACCGCGAGACACAGCAAAAATGGATCCGTCAATCCCCGGTTAAGGGCCTCCCAGGATTTCCCCTTATCCTGACTCCGGAATAGCCCCATCCCAAATGATCCCGCATAGACCACACCATCCGGAGTCACCACCACGGTTTGGATACTGGGAGCGACCCCCTTTTGGTAATCCTCAGAGGCATCGGGATGAATAGAAGGAATACTCGAAACGGAATACAGAGCCGATAGCAGCAGGCCACTTTCTCCGGGGACGGAAAAGCCTATAAGCCAGAAGAGGAAAACCGTGCTCGTCACGCTCTTCGACAAACGCGTATTCCTTAATGTGAATCTCAAAGTCGATACCATGGTATTAATCTTGTTTCCCATCGGCAAAAGCGTCCCCTTGATCAGTCGCTTCACTCTTTTCCTCTGCAGGCTGAGGATTACGACCGAATGCCTTCGCTCCCCAAATGCCAATTTCATACAGAATAATCAAGGGGACAGCCATCAGTAACATGGTGAACATCGTGGCATCCGGAGTAATCACCGCAGAAAGAATTAACGCCACCAGGGCGGCATGTTTGCGGAATTGAATGAGGACAGACGCTTGAATCACCCCCGCTCGGGCCAGGAGAGAAATCACCAGCGGAATTTCAAACGCAAACCCAAACGCCAGGAGAAACTTGACATTAAAGTCTACATAGGTTCCAACCGCTAATTCCGGAGTAATAGCCCGATCCATGCCAAATGTCACGAAAAAGTTGATGACCAACGGCAAGATCACCAAATTACAAAACGCCAACCCCAGGATAAAAAACCCCAATCCCAGGAAAAAGAGCGGCACCGCCCATCGTTGCTCTTTCTTGAGTAACGCCGGTTCAATGAATTTCCAAAATTGATACAGAATCATGGGAACGCTGGCGATGATCGCCGCCATAAAAGAAATTTTAATGGAGGCAAATAACGCCTCCGCGGGAGCGTAAAAAATCAGATCATCTTCAAATGGACGCTTGAACCAGTCGATGAGAATGGAGGAGTAAGAAAAGGCCACGACAAAAAACACACTAATCGTGGCGCCCACAATCAGGAGCCGGCGTTTAATATCTCGAATGTGGCGCTGAAGGGGATGCACCACCGTATTGATGGCCATGGTCGGAGAAAAAGCAGCCATTACAAAGAGAGACCTAGGGTGGCGAAACAGCCAGGCCGGTTATCCGGGTGTTCCGGCTCTATCAAATGAGGCACGATGTTCACGAATGAGAGCGGCCATTCGGTCTTTCTTGCCAAGTTTGTCTTTTTGTAATTGTTTTTTAAGAATTTCTTCCTGAGGAGTCAGGACATGATGCTTCAATAACTGCTGTAATTCCATATCCAACCGGTGATGGGATTCTTCCAATTCCCGATACTCTACATTGGATGCCCGCAAACTTTCGGCGATTTGATCGTCCGTCATCATCGGTGCCCTCCTTTGTCAGCGGTTAATGATGAAATGGTGAGCATGTTCTCTTCCTCATGAGACCGGGATTCCCTATAGATCCTTTTTGTCAGAAATGGTTTTGGAAATAGGTTCCAGAATCATAAGGATAGCATCCTCGGTAGGATTCGTATAGTAGGAATTTCTTGTGGCATATTCCTTGAAATTAAAGGATTCATAGAGCGTTCGCGCCGTCTGATTGGAGTGCCGAACCTCTAACATTCCCCGACAACATCCCTGATCAACCCCAATACGTAATGCCTGCAGGATTAACTGTTTCGCCAATCCTCGTCGACGGAATTGAGGGTGAACCGCCAAATTTAAAAAGCGGATTTCTTCAAAGATTACCCACACACAGATATAGGCGAGCAAGGGACTACCTGATGCTCCCATGGGTCCTGGTACAACCAGGATTTGACTGAATGGGTTCCCGTGCAATTCGGCTTCAAAGCTTTTTCGAGACCAGGGCGAAGCAAAGCAAACCTCTTCGAGACTCACCAACTCTTCAAGATCAGCGACAATCGCCGATCTCATCACCCAGTCTTGCGACTGAGATGCCGCCATCGTGCTCAGATTCGTTTCCATGCTCTCTCGCCTCTCCGTCAAACCACCAGCTACCGATGAGGAGAATCTCACCCGGTTGGATCAAGGCTCTTGGATTTCGACATTTCCGCATAAGAGGGTTGAATATAATGAGGGGTACAACCTTGAGGAAGGAACGTGCCCCTTGCCAGCAACACTCGCCCTGCGCGTCCGATCCCTTTGGCCGATGGCCGTAACGTTGCAGGAGGAGCCTCAATAAGGGGAAACCCTGTTGAGGGAAGGGAATTCCGGTTCTGTATCCACCCATCTCCAAGGATGATTGTCGGCTCGGACAAGGCGCTACAGACTTCTGTGATGTCCCCGATTTTGGCTTCCTTCAGACAGACGATCTGTTGATCTTCCCAACGGAAAATCCCCCAATACACCATTCCTGGTCGAATACTGACAGTACTTAACAGCGGGAGATCTGAACAGGGATGATTCCATGCGAGCCCTTCGAGGGTGGAAACCCCGACCAAAGGAATATTTAAAGCCAGTCGAAAGGCAGTCATCGTGGCCAATCCCACCCGTAATCCGGTAAAGGTACCGGGTCCCATCGATATCGCCAAGCCATCAAGATCCGACATCCGTAAAGAGACCGAGGTTAACAGACGGTCGATCGTGGGGATGATTTGCGGGGTGAGTGGCCGCCCTGACTCATATTCCAGACAGGCTAACAGGTGTTGATCATTAAAGACCGCCACACTCTGATGAGACGTGGCCGTTTCGAGCGCTAAGATAATCATACTCTCCGTTGACTCCAGACACGACCGTTATTCGACCCCTCGCGCATAGGTAAATTCACTAGGCAGCATTGACGATGAATTCCTGAAAGTGCAAGGTCATGGATCCTCCGCCGGGTCGATGGTCCGTAGCCCGAACAAGGAACGGCAATCGGACCGGAGAGACTTCCCCAGATGTTTTGCTCCGCACTTCTCGATAATCTTCACACTCCACTGAAACGACGATATCATCAAACGATCGTCGATATTCAATCGACGTCAGCTCTAAGGTCTGGACATCAACCCAGGTCCGGACGGTGAAATCGTCTTGGGCAGAAACGGGTGACGATTGGCCTGCTTCCATATCAATGCGATAGCGGTCTTCATTTTTCCACACGCGGACACCAGCACTCGACAATCCAGAAATTTTCCCCAGCATAGCATCCAGGGCACGAACACTCAGCATCACGGTTTGATCCCATTGCGTGCCATTTTTGGTTTCATCTACCCGTCCTGTGACCACCTTGCCCTCCGCGGGGAAATACAGTTCATACTGATTGCCCTCGCGATGAAAATCCATCACGGGAACACCCAGCCGAATGAAGCCTTTCAAGTGCAACACATCGGGTCGCACATATGAAAACATGCCTTGAAGATTTTGGGAAAGAGGGATTCCAGAACCGGAGATGGACGCCTGAAACAATCCTCGAAGGGTGTTAATGGTCTCCTCTTTTTGACGCAAGGCTTCAAGGACCAGCCGGCCTTGCTCCTCTTCGACAGGTCGTAACGACCCTTGGAACAATCCGGCGCATCCAACGAGAAACACCACCGGCAACAGCAACCATCGACTCAGAGCTCGCATCGTGAAATGTCTATCCGTCGGACCTCGCCATTTATGAGGCATGGCTGACAACCGTTTCCCAAATGTCTCCAATTTCACGGACACCCACGACTTCCATTCCTGGAACAGGTTTGCAATGCTCCAAATTGGGCTCAGGCACCACGCAGCGTGTAAATCCTAATTTCATGGCCTCACAAATGCGAAGCTCCGCATGTTGCACCGGGCGGACTTCCCCACCTAACCCCACCTCTCCCATCACCACCAGTCTGGGGTCCAACGCCAACTCTCGAAAGCTGGAGAGCACCGCACACACGATGCCCACATCAACCGTCGGCTCATCGATCCGAAGCCCCCCCACCACATTCACATACACATCGTACCCGGTAAAGTGTAGCCCTAGTCGCTTCTCCATGACCGCCAACAGTAACGCCACCCGGTTCACCTCCACGCCTTTGGCCATGCGTTTCGGCATGGGGTAACTGGTCTCCGCCACCAGAGCCTGCAATTCCACCAACAAGGGGCGCGACCCTTCCACGCTGGACACTACCACGGACCCGGCACCGTGTCCGATTCGGCCGGTCAAAAACATTTCCGAGGGATTGTCCACCTCAATGAGCCCCTCATCCTTCATTTCAAACACGCCGATCTCATTGGTAGGCCCGAACCGATTCTTCACCGCTCGGAGAATACGATAGCTCTGTCCTTTATCTCCTTCAAAATACAACACTGTATCGACAATATGCTCCAGGAGACGTGGCCCCGCAATGACGCCTTCCTTGGTCACATGACCGATAATAAAGACCGGGACGTTGGTCCGTTTGGCATACCACATCAGCCGACATCCAATTTCCTGAACCTGGCTCACACTACCCGGAGCCGACGTGAGTTCCTGAGTGAAGACAGTTTGAATGGAATCGACGACCATGACACCAGGATTGATCTGTTCAGCCACCTTGAAAATATCTTCCAGGGAGGTCGCGGCAACCACATATAAATTGGGAGATTGAATACCCAGGCGATCCGCACGCATCTTGATTTGCTGCGGGGATTCTTCCCCCGACACATACAACCCTACCTGTTCCGATGTCCTCAAAGACGCCAGCGTTTGCAGCAGGAGGGTCGTTTTGCCAATTCCAGGATCGCCCCCAATCAAAATCACCGATCCCGGAACCACTCCCCCACCAAGAACCCGGTTCAATTCTTCAATTCCGGCCTGAAGACGAAACTCCTGGGTATGCACAATAGCGCCAATCGGTACCGCCTCAGGGATTCCACCCGCGACACTTCGTTGTTGAAGGGTCGAAAGATCCCGATCAACCTCTTCTCGCAGCGAATTCCATTGCGCACATTCCGGGCACCGACCGGTCCATCGGACTCCTTGGTATCCGCATTCCTGGCACACAAAACGGGTTTTGGGACGAGCTGCCTTCACCTAATTTTCCTCTCCCAATCACATGCGCGAAAAACGGCACTCTGAACAACGCAGAATAATAGTCTAAGCATTTGTCAGCATGCCACTCGCCGGGTATTCATCCTTAAAGATGTCGCCGGACCCGTGACCAATCATTGAGAACAATAGCCCTGTGTGGAAAGCGTTCCTGAATATTGGGAAGCGGCAAAATAATCGTTTGCAAACGATTTTGAACAAGGACTTCCGCAAAACTTGCCGTGCGTCCGATGCCTCCACTCACTTTTTCCCAACCTTCCGCTTTCAGATCGTGTAAGAGATTGGTCAAGGCCGTGGGCGTGCGCGGAAGGATTCTGATCATCCCGGGAGGAAATTGATGATCCCGCAACCAGGTCTGAATGACTTCGAGATGCCCTCGCCCGGTCTGGTCCAGATACACAAGGTTGTAATAAAATTCGGCCAGCTTGCCTAATTCTGCAGCCGCTTCAGGATGGGCGTCTCCTAATATCAGCCCAGGGTCTTGAAACAGTTCAGGCGGAGGTGCTTCGGTGTCAAGCTCCCCTGCCACCAGCACAGCCAGGTCAATCAGCAAAATGGGGCGGCGGCGCTCCCAGGATAGTAAGACACCTTTTCCCTCAATGGCTTCTGCTTTGGATTGGGTGACCACTTTCACGACAATGGATAAATTCCCCCGCATGCTTGGAACAAAATCGAGCCGAGCCCACCCCCGCGCATCAGTATTTGCCTGCCCAGCCGTCCGGCCATGGACAAAAAACTCTAAGACCCGATCAGGGATACCGATCTCGCCTTCTGCCTCCGGATTGGTCAAGCGCGCCTGTAATTGGATGCGTTTCCCGGGAGACGTTAACCCGTCCGTCACAGACAGGTCAGCCGCATACGCCAGGGAGACACTCAAGACCATCAGACCCGCCAAAAGGCCGAGTGTCCGACTCATCGTCACAAGTCTGGCAAACCAACCGCGTCTAAGCTTCATCCTTCCCTCTTCATCCCGTTTGACAAATTCTAAAACAGTCCTCTCCCTCGTTTGCCAAATGCAAAGGCATCGAAGCCTGCCAAAATGGCAAATTGGATATAGATCAACCATCCGGTCGGCCAGAACAACTTGGAAATGATCAATAGAAGGATCCCGCACACTAAGAAAATATTCCCACGTTTGGCACCTAAGTACAGATGCCCCATCCCAGGCAAAATGGAGAGGGTGGCGGCCCCGAGAGCATGCATGGTCTTTTCACGGTTATCCATGAGACTTACCCTGGCCCAACCATACCATTCGCCCACTACGGAGTTCCAGGGATCGGAATCTCCAACATGAACAGGTATGCGTCAAACCCGCAGAAAAGAAAGGGGTCGGAGAGCGGCCGGAATAGGAGGACAATCAGCCAAGTTTCCGCTTACGTAATTCTTCCTCGTAGGTTTTATGATAGAGCACATCCCATTCCTGGGAACCTTCTGGAATTTGCCGGGCATACGATTGCAACCGACTACGCACCTTTTGGATCAGTTCCTCTTCGGCCTTCATATTCTCGGCCAGGACTCGCTTCACCTCACGAAGGGCTTGAGCAGAATCGCCTATCACGGTAGCCTGGGGGATCCCTTTTAAACTCGACAGAATGACATGGGCGAGATGGGTCTGTTTTTCGTTACTCAGGATGGGAGTATTCATTGAAAATCCAGTGGCACGGTCCCTACTCAACACTATCCCGTGTAGCGCCCTACAAGATTAATCCGCGATCCTTGATCAGTTTTTGCTTCACCATTGTAAACATTTTCTGATAGTCGGCACGGCCTTCTGAAAACTCTCGTTCAAATTGTTTCAACATTTCCCGGACATCGGCATTCAACCGATCTTCCACCTGCAATTCGGAAGTAATAGCCGATTCCAATTGCTGGACCACTACATCAGGTTCTCCCTGAATCTGCAAAAACCCGCTCGATGCTAATCGTTCAACGACTGAGACGGCCATATGATGCACGCGAACCTTATTCAGTCGCATCACATTCCCTCAGGAAGAAGTTCCACCTTCATCATGGACGCTCCAATCGCTTGCTTTAGTATGTTCGGATCATCCAAAATTTTTCCAATCACATTGACCCGATCAGCGGGAACGGGATCATCGCCGAGGCTCATGGGCGTGCGACCAAAAAAAACTGCCAACATTTCTCCCATACCCCAAAAGGCCACATCGCCAACCTTCAATTGGGTCGTGGCGATTTCTCGATAATCTTTGACCCCAGGCATTTTGCAATAAAATTCTTCCCCCCATTGATTCACTGGCGCATGAACAGGCAGAGCCCCTAAAACAGCCTGGGCGGTCCGATTCGGCTTAAGTTGAGCCACCACCTGTATTCCGCCGATGGTAATCTTGATTTTCTGTGAGCTGAATTCCATATGTTCTCGTTGAGGTTTCACGTGAAACAATAAATGTTATCGCCTCAGAATGTAGCTTGTCCTCCTGGTGAAATCAAGGCTAGAATGGGTCATCCTCCCCGTCTAGACTCATGTTGCAATCCACATTTCTTTTTTTACAAGGCATTGGAGAATCCACCGAACGCCTCTGGTGGGAGGAAGGCATGGCCACATGGGATGCGTTCCTGAAAAAACCAACCGCTCCCCGCATTTCCACTTTTCGAAAAGCTCAGTACGATAAAGAAATTCAGGAAGCCGGAAATCAATGGAAGGCCCATAATTCCCGTTTCTTTGCCCGAATCCTGAAAACTCGCGATCACTGGCGACTCTACCCTGACTTTCGATCTCATGCGGCGTTTCTCGATATTGAAACGAACGGGCTCCCGTTACCCGATGGCGAGATCACAGTCGTGGGCATTTACGGAAAGGGTCTTATGACCACCCTCATTCACGGAGAGAACTTATCCGAGGAGCGGTTGCAAGCAGAACTCGCCTCTTACGATCTCATCGTCACCTTTTTCGGCTCGAGTTTTGACCTGCCATTTCTGAAAGTCAAATATCCCAACCTGGTGCTCGATCATCCCCATATAGATTTGTGTTTTGCAGCCAGACGATTAGGATTGAAAGGCGGGCTGAAAGCCATTGAGGCGGAAGTGGGCTGTTATCGCCCAGCTTCCCTGGACGGTCTCACGGGGTGGGATGCCGTCCGTCTGTGGGAAGAATGGCAACACGGACAATCGGCCTCAGGAGATTTGTTAATCCAGTATAATAAGGCGGACTGCAAAAACTTGGAGCCCCTGGCCGACCTGATTTATAACCGTATGGTTCAACGACATGGACTTCCTGCATACATCGCTTCTCTATGATATCGGCTCAACGATCTGACAAATGGATTGGCGTCGGGCTGACGGATATTGGTCTGGTCAGGAAGCTGAACCAGGATGCCTTTTTTCTCGATAACGCCCTCCAACTGTGGGTGTTGGCAGATGGGATGGCTGGATATGCCGGGGGAGAAGTGGCGAGCCACATTGCGGTCGAAACCATTCCCCAAGTCGTTCGAACCCGACTCTCTTCTGAAACCTCTCAGGACATTCAACCCGACAGATTCGAATCGATCTTGTGCCAAGCCATTGAGTCGGCCAATCAGTCCATTCGGAAAGAAGGGGCACAAAACGAACGTATTCATGGAATGGGCACGACCATTGTCGTTGTGGCCATCACCCGCACTCCTACAGGACATCAGGCGATTGTGGCCCATGCCGGCGACAGCCGCGCGTATCTCTTAAGACACGGCACGCTCTCGCTCTGGACCAAAGATCATTCGCTGGTCGAAGAACGGCTGGCGTTAAACCTCATCACGCCGGAACAAGTGCGCACGCATCCCCTTCGCCATGTTTTGACCAAAGCCCTGGGAATAGATCCTCAGGCTCACCCCACCATTCAGACCTACCCGATTGAACCCTCCGACCTCATTCTGCTTTGTTCAGACGGGCTCACCAAAATGCTGACTGATCAGGAAATTCAAACCATTGTGATGCGAGAATCCCCACATTTCGAATCGATCTGCCGCACACTCGTGGATACGGCCAACCGCCTAGGTGGAGAAGATAATACGACGGTCGTGGTGATTGGCCTGGACTCATGGACGAACTGAGTCAAAACCCAGCAGGCAATCGGACAACAACAAATTACATATGCGATAAACCCACGCATTAGCGTGCAATGTCCCTAAGGGGTTGCTCAATACCTTTCGTCCGACAAGAGCGCTGGAAGGGTGATTTACGAAACAGACAGACCAATTCATGACAATGAGGGCAGACCGAGCAGGCATTAGCGGGCTGATTCACGAACTGATGGAACACTAACGATTCAGTTTTCGGAACAGGACCGACCACCCAAAATACCCAACCGCATCTTTCATATTCGAAAACCACCGTTGAGCCATACCCATCGACGGATTCGTGACATATTGAAGAGTGAGTACAATCCGCTCTTCTCCCACACCCAGCGGAGTGACGGCATGATGGAGTTTATCCCCGTTAAAAAAAATGTATGTCCCCGGATCAGTTGCTAATGATAACTCCTTAACCTCTCGACCCGGTTCCTTCGTATGAAGACGGCATACCAAGCGGCTGCTCGATTGATCTCTTAACCCCAATAAGACCGTAAACCGTTCGCCTTTATAATAGGAGGTGTCATAATGATACCCGATGTGATCACCAGGCTCCGTGTAAAAATACAGCGCACAGGCGTGGGGATCCTCTTCAGGACACAGCAGTAACGGCACCCCGGCAATCTGACTCAACAGGTTAATCCACCCCTGATGGTGATAGAACGCGAGGAGCGCGGGAGCAGATTTCTGCAGGAGGTAAAAGCTGACGCTCCCTCCCTTTTTATGACCTGGAATAAAGTTGCGATTGATCTGAGGCCGCACGCGATCCACTTCCTGCATGAACTCCTCGACAAGCTGAGTGGGCATCAGATGTTCCAAGGCCAGAAACTCCCCCTGCTCCCAATATTGGCGCGTCATATCCTCAACCTTGAGGGCTTGAAGCGCTTCCATCAACTGTTGATCAATGGCAGGCACCGCGTGGTTGAGCATATTCAGTCTCCTTCATTCACCCGGGCAAACAACTTCAAAACCATGTCTTTTTTGCAAAGAAGCATGCGGCGTCACTGTATCATGACTTTCACTAAATTCTCACGGGAACAATCGCACGTCACATTTCTCTTGACCCCACCGTTACTCACGTTTTATGGTGCCCGTTCGCGTCAACCATTTCAAACGTCATCGCGCAATTCATTTTTAACATTACATACCACCATTCTTCTCTTTCACCCATGAGCCGACTTCCTTTTCGCGAATTGATCCAAGGACAGGATTATTGGATCCAGGATCAGGCCCTATCCAACGCACTAGAGATTGCCCAACGGTGTATCGCCAAAACGACCTGGATCTTGGGATCCCCCTGGCGGCCAGAACCCTGGCCTGGCATGCGAGCGCCAGGAGCTCTGACTCCTGAAGAACTTCTCACGGTGGAAACATATGTGACAACGCACTTAGACGTTCCCAACCTCACTCCCCAATCGGATAGCGAGGCTGGGCTTTCCGGACACAACCATATTCAGATTTGCGGAGGAGCTGAAGGAGTGGCCAGGCCGCATGTCGACTCAGCCCGAATCTGCGATTACGCCGCCGTCCTCTACCTCCATCCAAGCCCCCCCACGGGTCACTGTGGCACCTCCTTTTACCGGCTACACCTCCCTGGAGAACCACCGGACGGAAATTATTGCCCAAAAGAATATGAAAGTCTCAGCGAAGTGCCCGGGTTGCCACGAGAAATGGATCCCACCATGTTCGAGGAAATCCTGGAGACTCCGTACGTGTTTAACCGCCTGGTAGCCTACAAATCCGATCTCATTCATTCTGCCACCGGCTATTTCGGATGGGATCATGCCCTGGCCTCAAAACGTATGGCTGTAGTGTTTTTTTGGAAAGTCGGATTTTAACGACTCTCGAAGGGAAGGGAAAAAATTTCATCCGTTCATGAGGGGCTTCTAGAATTTGCCCGGCTCACTCCAAGCAGTTTTAGGTCTTGGCAGGCTTTCTTTTGGATTCGTTGAGATTGACACCTGCGTCGGAACTGCTTCCTCGATCCAGCATTTCACCCGCGGTTTTTCTGATAGTTGGCGTAAGGGTGCCCCCTCCTAGCATTCTGGCAATCTCGATTTCTCGTTTGACACCTGTCACTTCTTGCACATGCATGAGCGTTCGATTTTCTGTTGAGGTTTTCTCTACCACAAACTGTGCATGGGCCTGCGAAGCAATTTGCGGGAGATGGGTGATACAACACACTTGATGAAATTGGGCCAATTGACGTAAACGGCTCCCCATGACCATCCCCGCTTCCCCACCTACCCCACTGTCAATTTCATCAAAAATTACCACGGGCGTTTGATCGTTCCCGGCAAACACCGTTTTCAAGGCCAACATAATTCGAGACAATTCCCCACCCGATGCAATCCGGCCCAAAGGCATCGGCGGTTCTCCTGGATTTGGGGCCAGTAACATGTCGACACGATCCATTCCTGTCGGACCAAATAGATTGTCTGCATTGGCCATCTCAATATTGACCTGCACCTCCATTGTGGCCATTTTGAGAGCGGCTAATTCTTGTTTGATCTCTTGCACCAAGTGCTTGGCAACTATTTTTCGCCTGGCCGACAAGTCTTGCGCCAAGGCGTTCATCCCTTCATATCGACTGGCCACTTCTGCTTGCCGATGTGCCACCTGTTCCTCACCGTGTTGAAGCAAAGCCAGGTCTTGCTCCAGAGTCCGGGTGAGTTCCACTAAATCTTCTATAGTTTTTCCGTATTTCTTTTTGAGCCGTTGAAGGCCGGCCAACCGGCTATCAATGACTTCCATTCGCTTCGGGTCATATTCCATCTGTGACCGGTAATCCCGTAGATTATCGGTCACCTCCCGCAACGCGATGGTGGCCGTGTCCAACAATGGGACCCATGATCCTCCTTGCGCATCAATTTGCGCAAGTTCATGAATCCACTGGGTCACCTCACCCAGTTGATCCAGAACCGACCGTTCTTCTTCATACAATGCAGTAAAGGCTTGATTCGATAACTCTCCCAGTCGGCCACTGTGTTTCAACCGCTGATACTCCTGACTGAGAGCCTCTTCTTCTCCAGACTGCAACTGCATCTTGACTAACTCGTCATATTGATATTGCAGGATATCCTGCCGATTGCCTTGATCCCGTAGCTTCTGCAGAAATTCTTCCAAGGCTTCCTTTTTCTCTACCCACTCCCGGTGCATCCCCTGATAGCGGGCCACGACGTTCTCAAGGTTTCCAAACGCATCCAGAAGTTTGAGCTGGGTCTTGGGCAATAGCAGTGATTGCTGGTCATGTTGGCCATGAATGTCCACCAGCTCCTGACCAATGTCCTGAATCGTTTGAAGCGGGGCGAGTTGCCCATTTAGATAGACGCGGTTCTTTCCGGATCGGGACAGCATCCGGCGAACGATGATTTCCTGTTGGTCGGGTAAGAGATACCCGTCCTGTTGCAACCTGGTCACGAGCGGATGAGTAAGCGGGAGAACAAAACAGGCTTCTAGCAGAGCTTCATCAGCGCCAAACCGGATATGTTCAGCGGAGGCTCGTCCGCCGATGAGCAACACCAGCGCATCGATGAGAAGAGATTTTCCGGCTCCAGTTTCCCCCGAGAACACCAGAAACCCGGAGGGAAATTCCAGATGGAGTTGATCGATGAGTGCGAAGTTGGAAATACGCAGCTCGGTCAGCATAACACCGAGTCATCCGTCCCTCTGATCAGGCAGTGGCAGAAGATTGTGACAGGAGCGAGTCAATGATTTGTTTAAATTGTTGCTTCGGTCTTGCGCCAACAATTTTTTCCACGACTTGCCCGTCCTTGAAGAAGAGAATGCTGGGGATACTCATGATTTGATATTGTCCGGCCACTTCAGGAGCTTCATCGGTGTTTAGCTTCATGACCTTAAGTTTGCCTTGATATTCCTTGGCGAGTTCATCGACGATAGGGGCCACCATTTGACAGGGTCCACACCAGACTGCCCAGAAATCCACCATGACCACCTCTGGGGATTTAAGCACTTCCCTATCCCAGTTCGCTGCATCCGCATTGGCCACTGAATCAGACACTGACTGCCTCCTTGGATAAATACGACAAAATGTTTGGACTGTGCTGGCATCCTAAAACCGCTCTTGGGGACCTGTCAACTGACTCATGGGCTCTTGACCGGTTGTAATGGCAGAATTTCTTTGTCTGCTTGATCTCGCCCATTCTCGCAGGATTCACGGACAGGATTCACCACTTCCACGCGTCAGGTACACCTGCCCACCATGAATCAGGCTTCGCTTCACGCCAAAGGGTTTGCTGTGCCCACAATTCATCCGTCCGCGTCCGGCTCAACCGATTGGCCATCGCCGCAGTCACATCAAATTGTTGCCGAATGCCTTCATGAATGAGTTCTTGCGCCATACGGGGCAGCACATTGGGCGGATCAATGAGATCAAGAATTTCCCGTGCAGTCAGATTCAAGGCCAATTGTTCCACTTTCACATAATCTTCCTGTTTCACCAGAGAGCCTAAATACCCATTAATCGCCTGGTAGACATACGCCAAATATACATACGCCTCAACGGACGGATTGAGGTCAATATTTTGCTGGCAAGCCTCCACTGCTCGTCGGTAGTCTCCGGCCACCAGATAGACCGTTGCGCGCGCGAGATGTTCATTGGTTGCGACAGGAATCTGGTCAGACTGTGCCCAACTATCAGAAAGATGCAACCCTACAATAAGAAAAACTCCCACTCCTAGACAGATCGCCATCTCCCACTTTCTCCCCTTCACAGATGAAGCCTTCATGTTCTCCCTCCGTCACAAATACCGTTCAATGTACATCATTCTCCATGAATTTTCAGGCATTTGTCATTCTATTCTTTTTGCCTTCAGGGCTTTTTGCGAGATGTCAGATTTCTTTTCAGCACGAGATTCTCGAAAACTCTTTTTTCCCAATCATTTTTATTAAGTGACCGATTCTGCCTACCCTCAACTGTCCCCGAACAACGACACGAATTCCTTTTAGGGACCGCTTGGCTGTGTCGAAATAAAAAAAGTTGAGCATCAATCTCCCCTCTAATGAACAAGACTCCCATAAACGCCTGTCATTGAACAATGCAAATCGTATTTGGCACACCCATTGCGAACGGCAGTTACCCAGGAAGGTCTTGAAATCGATTGATTGCTGCACACCACAACCAACAAACAAAGAATGAGAAGAATGGACGTCACCACCACCAAAAGAGGCATCATGAAACGCAACCAATCATTTTTTTATTCTACCATCATCATCGGAATTGGAGCTCTGTCCTTGTGCTTGATCCCTATCGCGCCCACTCCGGCCAATTCGGCTGATGTCGCATTCATCCTTTCCTCTTCTACGCTTCGTCCCTCATTACTCGGGGGAATGAACCACCCACAGAAACCCCTCCACAGCGACGACACCTTAGCAGCCTTAACAATCTACCTAGAAGCCCGTGGAGAAAGCTTTGCAGGAAAGATGGCTGTCGCTGCCGTCATTCGGAATCGGATGAATCACAAATACCACAGCGATGGCACCGTAAAGGGCACGGTCCTCCGCGCCAAACAGTTCGAACCGTGGATAGGGCGCAATCCTGAGAAAGTGGGATTTGATCCAACAAATCGCAAGATGCAGGAAAGCTTATTAGCCTGGAAACTTGTTCAAGATGGGCGGAATGTCGTGGACGGCGCGGTATTATTTTACAATCCCCAACTCGTCAAGACTCCTCGTTGGGCTCAAGTTAACCGAAAAGTGGCAAAGATTGGTGGACACGAATTTTTCAACAGGCACACCATTTAACTAGACACCTGCGTTTTTCGTAAATTTTTAGGTCGGGTTGCTCTAGCTCCCCCATCCTCAATGCGTTTCAACTCGATGCGTAAATGCCTGAGTGCGCCTGAATGCACCCTGCAAACGCCAGATTCGGTGAGACCCAGTTGGCCGCCAATTTCTTTCATCGTCAATCCGGTGTGATAATATAATCGCAGAACTTCTTGCTGGCGTTCCGATAAGGTCACAAGGGCCGCATGCAAAGCGGCTTTCATTTCTGAATCAGCACAGGCCACGAAAGGATCCTGATGGTCGACATCAGGTAATATATCCCGGAGCGTACACCCCTCTTCCCCTGGCCCAACAGGTTCATCCAGACTGACTAATTTGGGATCACAGCCCTCTACTCCTTCTATTTCTTCGGCGGGAATTCCTAACAAGATAGCCAATTCCTGTGTCGTCGGTGGCATGCCGTTTTTCTGTAAATGCTCCTCAACGATCTGTCTCATTTGATCCCGGCGGGACCGAACGGACCGTGGGACCCAATCCATCGCCCGAATTTCGTCCAACATCATTCCGCGAATCCGATATTCTGCAAATGTGCGAAATTTAATATCGCGAGTTGGATCAAAGCGCTTTAAGGCCGACAGCAAACCCATTGCCCCTGCGCTGGTTAAATCTTCGACATCCAACGAAAATGGATTTTTGAGCGCCAGGGCCCCAGCCATTCGACGAATCATCGGCAGAAACTCCTGCAAGATCTTGGTGATTTTTTCTTGATCGAGCTGGCACTGAAACTCGACATGTGCCTCTCTATCAGGGACAACCGGTTGATAGAAAGACGGGTCGACTTCCTTGATGACTACTGCCAATTCCGTGGAATGTTGCGGGTGTTCGTCCATATTCCGGCCTTTCCAGGGTGACCAAAAAAAAACGCCCAATTCCGGGGAATGGGCGCATGAACGAACGCACGGAACTACTCACACAGTTCGGTAACCAGACCAACCCTGAAATAAGCATTCTCTCAGGGTCTCTTGGCTTTGCGCCCTACCCTCGCGGATAGTTTGCCCTTGTCACCTGTTTAATTCGTTATCCTATAATCAAAACCTCATGTTAGTGGTGGTCATTGGATGCTTCTTAACTAAATGCCTGCCTTCTAGAACCACAATTTCTTCTGGCGTTCGATTCCTTCCTCTGTGCCTGTGTTATCGGATCCGAGTCATGGGGAGTTAAGAAAAAAACTTGAGTGGTCGTGAGAAAAAATGACAAATTCATACATTGAGAGGTATCGAAGAAAAACCTTAAAGCGGGATGTTAAGAATAACGAAAAACTCGATCGGTTTCCCTCAACTTTTTTTCAGAAAAATCATTGAAAGCTCATTTTAACTTCAAAAACAGATTGATCCCAATCATCAGAAACATGACCGTGGCAATCCAACTTCCAATCACCGGCAGGACCGCCCCATTGCGGCCCAAGACAATGCCAACCGAATGCGCCGCCCAAAAGAAAAACCCGATAACCAGAGTTTGACCAAGCCCTTTGGCCACTCCCACCCCACGCACCCCACTTCCCCGAAAACTCACCGAGACCCCTAACAGCGTCATCACCAGAGGAACAAATGAATAAGCAATGCGGGCCCAATAGTCGGTCAAAAATCGATGAGGACTTTGCCCATCTTTCGCCACATGCTGAACATAGTCATATAATTGATACAGAGACATATGCTCTGGAGACTGGGCCAGCCAATTCCGAAAATCATCCGGCGTAAGAGAGAGGGGCAGCACTTGCCGTGGTATTTCCGTCACTTGTATTCGTTCTTCTTCCTTAAAGGTTCGCTGAATCACATGTTCCATAACCCATTCAGAATTTGAAAACGATGCCCGTTCCGCCACAAGAATCTCCTTGAGACCGAAGGGATCACCCAGCGCGTACTGATGAATTCCATTCAAACGAATACCATCTTCTTCCACCGAGTCAATCTGGAGGAGGAGGTTGCTCCCCACCCGAAGCCATAAACGGTCAGGAGTAAATAAGAGAGGCTCTGGCTTATTTTGGATCAACACCGATTGGACATATTCTGCTTTGATATTGGCCAAGGGAATCAAGACAGCCGTTAAACTTAGCGCCACGACACTCACGAGGGCTCCAAAGACAAAAAACGGCGTGGCAATTTGATAAAAACTTAAGCCACAACTGCGCATCGCAGTTATTTCACGAGTCCGGTTAAGGCCACCGACCGTCAAGATCGAAGCCATCAGGGCAGCCAGCGGGGCAAGTAAAAACGCAATTTCGGGAACCCGATAGACAAAAAAACTGAAGATGACCATTAAGTCCGCATCATATTTTAAAAACTTCCTTAACTTTTCAAAAAAATCCACAACCAGATAAATCGTCAGCACCATCACGAGGCACATCAAAAAAACCCGGCTGAATTTTCCAAATACATACCAGGAAATTTTTTTCATGATCTGAATCTGTAGAGAGAATCCTGGATTATTGTTTCCGAGCTTGAATCATCAGGAATCCTGTCAGACCGGCCAGCGCAATGTTGGGCATCCACGCCCCGGCAAACGGAGAAATGACCAGGGTCGTCACGAGAAATTCTCCCAGCACATTACATAAGTAAAATCCGATTACCACCAAGACCCCAATCGCAAACCCTCCGGCTTTCCCTGACCGCTTCGACACAATCCCGACCGGAACTCCCAATAAACCCAGGACAAATGTGGCAATAGGAAAGGCTGTATCTTTGTAATACTCCATTAATCGACGAAGAGCGCCAGCATCATTTCCACCCGATTCCTGTAATTGCTGAATAAGGTCCTTGTAGGTTCTCCGTTGCGTCTTGTCTTTAATCGATTGAAAGGGCGAAGGGAGCCAAAAATCATAGGTGCCAAAGGTGACCCGGTGAAAACTATATATATTTTGGGGAATTTGATGAATGGCCCCCTCAAACAGCCGAATGCCAATTTGGCGACGTTCGTTCTGTTTCAACATCTGAAATTCCTCCGCCACAATAATCAAAGGTTGTTCCGGATTGCGCTGATCTGCAATAAAGACCCCCTTGTGGCCCGAGGAATTCTCCGAATTGGGCACATACACCACGAGTCCGGGAATCGGCTCATTAAACACACCGAAATCAACAGCAAGAGTCAATTCATCTTCAATGACACTAAGCGCCAACGTCTTTAACGATACACTGGCCCAAGGTTGGCCCCATTGAGAAAGATAAACCGTCAACAAGAACACTAATCCTGAAAAGACCACCACAGGAAGATTGATCCGCCAAAAACTGACTCCCGCTGCTCGAATTGCAATGACTTCGTTGTCAAACGACATTCGATTAAACGCCGAGATCGAGGCAATGAGACAGGCAATAGGAAGGGTCAAGACTAAAAAGGAAGGAAGCAAATGAAGCACAATCGTCCCCAAGGCCGCCACACTGATCCCCCGGGATACGACTAAATCCACCAGTCGTAACATTTCTTTCGTGAAAATAATGAAGCACAGTCCGGTCAGACTGGTCAAAAACGGCGTTAGCAGCTCAAAAAATATGTACCGATCGAGAAGTCTGATCAACTTATTGGACGGAACAAATAGAGGGAAGAGACCCGAAACATCTGTTGAATAGAATTGTCACCCACAAAAATTACCCTGGAATGACCAGAAAAAGCACTCTCGCAAGAAATGGCGGGAATGATTTTCCTCCTGTCATTTATTGACAGATTTTTCAAACTGTGCTACATCCTTGTCGTTTTTGTAAAGGTTAAAGAAGTGAAAAGAACACTACGCTGGGAAGCCGAGAGAGGAATCAACTCCTTTTTCGGCTTTTTCTTTTAGCCACGCGTCGTCAATATTGAGTATTCATATCCACGAGAACTTTAAGGGGAGGGGACATTATGAAAAGTAAGGGAACTGTAAAATGGTTTAATGATCGAAAAGGTTTTGGATTCATTCAGGTTGAAGGTGGACAGGATGTGTTCGTCCATTATTCCGCTCTACAAGAAGACGGATTTAAATCCCTGAAAGAGGGGGAATCCGTAGAATTTGACCTGGTAGAGGGAGCAAAGGGTCCGCAGGCAGCCAACGTCACAAAATCGGGAATTGGCCAACCCTCTTAATGGCTGGGCTAAATCTTTATCACATTCTTTCTCTGATGTGTGAAGGTTGGGGCCTATCTATGTACCTGAACTTCTCACTTTGAAAATCAAGAGCGGTTTTTCGGTTTGCTATTCTTTGGAGTTTGATTTGCTGTCAGACAGGGCAGAATAGTATGCCGGTCTTTCCTTGACTTCCCTCTTTTTCTCCTGGTAGAATTTTCACGTAAGTCTTTGTATTTATTGTAAAAATTAACAAAATCATCACAATTGATCTATCAATTTCAGGGGAACAGCATGACAAAACTCCTAGATGCCTTATTTTTTGGACATCCTAATCATCGAAACATGTTGAGCGTAGAAAGTGTAGGGGAAGATTGGGGAGCAGGAAAAAACCAGGAAGCCAATCTCCCGGCAGCACCAACCAACCTTCGGACAAACCCTGATCACAACCGCATTACCATTTCCTGGGATCCTGCCCCGCAAGCGCTGTACTACAACATTTATTTCATGACCACCAAAGGCGTTCAAATTAAACCTTGCGAACTGTCCCGTCCCATTGCGTCCCAAGAGGATTTCATCCCGAAGGTTGGAATAACTAAAGACAAAGCCAATTGCATTGAAGGGGCGATCTCTCCTTATGTGCATAACGATTTAGCTAACAATTTCTGTTACCACTATGCCATCTCTGTTGTCACAGAGGAAGGCGAGAGTCCACTTTCTGAAGAGGTGATGTCCATTCCCTCTCCTTACCTCGCGGTGATGCAAATCGGTTGCGAAGGCGTCGAGGATGGTGAATTTAAATCACCAACCGGCATTGCTGTTGATAAAGACGGAAATATCTATGTCGGCGATACGGATAATCATTCGATTCAGAAATTTGACCAGTCAGGAAAATTTCTGGCGCGCTGGGGAGACGAGCCCGATTCTATCGAAGGAAAATTCTACTATCCCCGTGGCATCGCGACTTCGCCGGAGGGAGATGTGTATGTCGCCGATAGCGGGAACAATCGCATCCAAAAATTTGACTCAGAAGGAAATATTGTCAACGCCTGGGGGAAATTTGGCTTTGCCTGGCGAGGCGCAGAAGCCGGGAAATTTGATGTCCCCTGGGGCATCACAACTGATTCCCGCGGCAACCTGTTTGTCTCGGATACCAGCAACGCCCGGATTCAAAAATTTCTGCCCGACGGCTCCCCTGTACTCAAATGGGGACGTGATGGGGGATATGATGGCGCGTTCTTTTATCCGCGCGGCCTCGCGGTCGACTTTGTCGGAAATATCTATATTGCCGATGAAGGGAACCATCGGATCCAAAAGTTTGACGCACGCGGCAACTTTCTTCTGAAGTGGGGAAAAGAAGGTAATGCCCCTGGCCAATTCAAATCCCCATGGGGAGTCGCCTGTGACCCGTTAGGGTATGTGTATGTAGTAGATAGTGGAAATCACCGTGTCCAAAAATTTGATTCTAACGGCACCTATCTCTGCTCATGGGGGAATCGGGGATTAACCGAAGGGCAGCTGAATTTCCCCTCAGGAATTGCCGTCGACAAAGAGGGATGCGTCTATGTAGTGGACAGCGGCAATCATCGTTTAACCAAATTTGCTCCAACCGAGGACGAACTCAATCGAGGCAAACAAGAAAAACGGATAGCCAGCGACCTCACTGCCCCCATCAATCTGGTCGTCAAGCCCGGAGATACGGAAAACATCCTCAGTTGGCTGGAAATTTCCGGTGCCGTCAGTTACAACCTCTATTTCAGCACTGAGCCTCAACTCGCCATTAATACCTCCACAAAGATTGAGGGGGTCACCACCCCCTATATTCATAGTGGTCTCACAAACAACACGGCATATTTTTATGCACTCACCTCTGTCACTGAAGAAGGAGCAGAAAGCCGCCTATCCGAAGAGCAGACGGCTATTCCGGTTCTGATCGACATCTCGGCGCCTCAAAATCCTGATATCGTCTTAAATCATGGGGCCTACATGACCAATAGTCCGGACATGGTTGCCACCATCTCCGCTAAAGACGTGGATAGCGGCGTGGCTGCCTACTTCATCTCTGAAAATCCCATGACCCCAAGCGGGACCATGCCTGGTTGGGTTGACGTGGAGCCGGAACAAAAGTTTGGGGCTACAATTCCATTTACCACCTCCCCTGGCGATGGCACGAAAACGGTGTATGTTTGGTTTAAGGATGCCAACAACAATGTATCCGTCCCCGCCAGCACCAGCATTCTTCTCAATACTTCGGGATATCTATGTGTGGCGAAGTGGGGCAAACCAGGCCGTGGAGCCTCACTCCTCCACGGCGGAGAATTTATTAGCCCCCTGTACGGGTTGACTATTGATCGCCAAGGGGCATTGTTTGTGGTCGATAATGGAAACAATCGCATCCAAAAATTCGACCGAAATGGTAATTTCATCCTGCTGTGGGGAAATTTCGGATCCGCAAATGGAAATTTCAATAACCCAACGGGCATTGCCTGCGACGCCAACGGAAATGTGTTTGTGGCCGACACCAATAACCATCGGATTCAAAAATTCGATGGGAAATTGGGACATTACATGATGAAACTCGGCTCCCGTGGGAATGGCGAAGGCCAGTTCAATGCTCCATGGGGGATGGCCGTCGACCGGGTTCGTGGATACCTCTATGTTGTCGATAGTGCCAATTTTCGTGTTCAAAAGTTTGATGAAACCGGAGAATTCATCATGCAGTGGGGAAGCTTTGGGAATGGGGACGGTCAATTTTATTTTGCCCGAGGCATTGCGGTTGATCAAACAGATGGAACCGTCTATGTCGTGGATATGGGCAACCACCGGATTCAAAAATTCGATACCAGTTCCAACGTCCTACCCCAATTACTCCTCAAGTGGGGCGGAGGGATCGGCCCGGGCCATGCAAGCAGTGCCCAGGCACAAGAACCCGGACAATTCCGATCTCCCTGGGGTGTGACCGTAGACGAAGCAGGGGACGTGTTTGTTAGTGACACCGGCAACCAACGCATCCAAAAATTCGATCGAGACGGCAACTTTATTACCCAATGGGGCGGCTTTGGTTCCAATGAAGGCCAATTCAACTTTCCGTATGGGCTTGGGGTTGACGCCAGGGGACATGTCTATGCGGTAGACAGTGGAAATATGCGTGTTCAACAATTTATGCCGGCTGAGGAAGCGGAAGATCACTTCCAAGAAGAAGAAACGATGGCCTTTATTCCAGAAGCTGCCGAATAGCCACGTAGCTCGTTATCAAAGTCCAAGAAACGTAAGTGCACATATTCGTTAACGGACGCGAAAGGGCATTAGCCACGACCCCTTCGCGTCCATCGTGCAGCAGCGCAACGTTTTTCTTCCTTGATACACACCTGGCTACCGTTTCTGTGTAGCCTAAGTCATATTCTCAAGGATTCAACGGGGTCGTGACAGCGGCGCATTGACTGCCTTTCCAAAGGAAATTATGATGGGATACTTTTTCTTGTGCTTGAATATCGATGGTCTGGGTTCCTTAATCCAACCTGCCGAATAAAAAGGCCTCAATCATGTTGGAAAAACAATTACGAACAGGACTCACCTTTGACGACGTCGTGTTGGTACCGCGCCGCTCAAATATTGTCCCCTCGGAGGTTGATCCTTCCACCCAACTTACTCGAAATATTCGAATCAATATCCCGATCCTGAGCGCCGCAATGGACACCGTAACCGAAGGACGGTTGGCCATCGCCATCGCACGCGAAGGAGGGATTGGGATAATTCACCGCGCACTTTCCCCTGACATGCAAGCCTCAGAAGTCGATAAGGTCAAAAAATCAGAAAGCGGGATGATCCTGTCTCCGATTACCATCTCTCCGGATCACACGATTCGCGATGCGCATCACCTGATGTCGACCTATCGGATATCAGGAATCCCGGTTACCAAAGAGGGCAAGTTGGTCGGAATTTTAACCAATCGAGACCTTCGATTTGAAAATCGCCTTGATCTCAAGGTTTCTCAGGTCATGACCAAAAACAACCTGATTACCGCTCCGGAAGGCACAGGGTTAGAAAAGGCCCAAGCGATTCTTCATGAGCATCGCATCGAAAAGCTTCCCGTTGTGAATGATCAATTTGAATTAAAGGGATTGATCACCATCAAAGACATTCAAAAAAAAATCAAATATCCCTTTGCCTGCAAAGATGCTCACGGGCGACTGCGGGTCGGTGCGGCCGTGGGAGTCGGAGCCGATGTCGAAGAACGATTGGAGCGGCTCACGAAGGCTGGAATCGACCTAATTGTCGTCGACACAGCCCACGGGCACTCACAAAGTGTCTTAGATCAAGTGAAAGACATTAAATCTCGATATCCGGACTTAGATGTCGTCGCAGGAAATGTCGCAACCCCCGAGGCCACCCTCGATCTCATTAAGGCCGGGGCAGACGCCATTAAAGTGGGAGTGGGGCCAGGGTCAATTTGTACCACCCGCATTGTATCGGGAGCCGGAGTTCCTCAACTGACGGCAGTGGCAGATTGCGCCGTCATCGCGAAAGAGCACCAGGTGCCCTTGATCGCTGACGGGGGAATCAAATTTTCGGGAGATCTGACCAAGGCGCTCGCCGCTGGAGCCTCATCCGTCATGATCGGATCCCTCTTTGCGGGAACCGAAGAGTCCCCGGGAGAAACCGTGTTGTATCAAGGCCGAACCTACAAAGAGTACCGGGGAATGGGGTCCCTTGGAGCCATGGAACGTGGGGGGAAGGATCGATACTTTCAAGAAGGCCGCGAGTCTTCCAAATTAGTCCCTGAAGGCATTGAAGCACGGGTTCCCTACAAGGGAAATTTAGCAGTCATGGTCTATCAATTAGTTGGAGGGCTGAAGGCGGGAATGGGGTATTGCGGGTGTCGAACAATTCCTGAACTCCAACAAGACGCTCACTTCATTCAGCTCACCTCTGCAGGACTACGAGAAGCCCACGTACATGATGTGGTGATTACGAAGGAGGCCCCCAATTATCGGGCTGACTAAGACCTGCTTCTCCCCCTAAGGCACCCCAGGTCCCATGTTGACGATTTCACGCTCACGCTTATGCACTCTCACCACGACACCATTGTCATTCTTGATTTTGGATCGCAGTATACGCAACTCATCGCACGGCGGATACGCGAATTCCATGTCTTCTCCGTCATCCTCCCCGCGCATGCGACGGTTCAGGATATCCTCGGATATCATCCCAAAGGGATCATTTTCTCAGGAGGGCCGGCCAGTGTCACACAGTCCCATTCACCGAAAATAGACGGTCATATTTTTGACCTCGACATCCCTATCCTGGGTATTTGCTACGGCATGCAACTGCTCGCCCACCAATGTGGTGGCACGGTCAATCCCACTCCTCATCGAGAATTCGGCCGAGCTGACCTGAGAATCGATGACAACACCAATTTGTTTCTCGGCCTGGATACCGCAACCGCCTTTCCAGTCTGGATGTCTCATGGAGATTCGGTCCAACAACTTCCTCCGGGATTTCAGGTGATCGCCCACACTGCACATGCACCGATCGCCGCCATGAAATTCTCAAAAGGCAACCAACAGCTCTTTGGGATTCAGTTCCACCCGGAAGTGGTCCATACCCTTCACGGGTCAACCATTCTTCAAAACTTTGCACGTCACATCTGTCACTGTGAGCCGACCTGGACTATGGGGTCCTTCATCGAACAAGCGGTCACGGAGATCAGGCAGATCGTCGGCAATGGCAAGGTGATTTGCGCACTCAGCGGAGGAGTTGATTCCACGGTGGCCGCTGTCCTGGCTCACCGGGCAATCGGAGACCAATTGACCTGTCTATTCATTGACAACGGGCTCATGCGAAAGAATGAAGTCACACAATTACAAACGACCTTCGATTCAGCCTACCAGATGAATGTTCGCATTGCCAACCATGGGGCCGCATTTCTGGCAGCGCTGGGACGCACAACAGACCCGGAACGCAAACGCAAAATCATTGGCCGTCAATTCATCAAAGTCTTCGAACAGGAAGCCGTATCCTTGGGTAAAGTGAATTTTCTCGTTCAGGGAACACTGTATCCGGATGTGATTGAAAGTCTCAGCGTGAAAGGTCCATCGGCAACGATCAAAACGCACCATAATGTCGGTGGCTTACCCAAGCGCATGAAATTCAAACTCATTGAGCCATTTCGGGAATTGTTTAAAGATGAGGTTCGTCAATTAGGTCTGGAACTGGGTCTGCCGGAGGATATTGTCTGGCGACAACCCTTTCCAGGACCAGGCTTGGCGATCCGCATCATTGGCTCAGTCACAGCCCAGCGTTTAACCATTCTTCGTGAGGCGGATGCCATTGTTCGAGACGAAATCGAACGAGCTGGACTGTCAAAAATCATCTGGCAATCATTTGCCGTATTGCTACCAATCCAAACTGTAGGTGTTATGGGCGACCAACGGACCTACGAATCCGTCATTGCCATTCGCGCCGTCACCAGCACCGATGGCATGACCGCGGACTGGGCCGTGATTCCCCGAGAGGTGTTGGGAAAAATGTCCAATCGGATTATTAATGAAGTGCAGGGGATCAATCGGGTGGTCTACGACATTAGCTCAAAACCTCCAGCGACGATCGAATGGGAATAGGTATGACTCAGGCAGAAAAGACCGTCCGTTTGCAAAAAATCATCGCCCGTTCCGGCATCGCCTCCAGACGAAAGGCTGAGGAACTTATCCGACACGGTCTGGTGACCGTGAACGGAGAAACGGTCATGACTCTAGGGACCAAAGTAGATCCGGTGCTTGACCATATCAAGGTCAATGGGCGCCACCTCAAGTCCCAACCACCCGATATGTTTCTCATGCTCAATAAGCCGTTGGGGTATATCTCCACGTTGCATGATCCCGCTGGTCGTCCGACGATCAAAGCCTTGGTCCCTAAACCCTCTCTACGGTTATTTCCCGTCGGGCGATTGGACTATGATAGTGAAGGCTTACTCCTGCTCACCAATAACGGCGATATTGCGCAAGCCTGTCTTCATCCCTCCCACCATGTCCCGAAAACCTATCTCGTGAAAATCAAAGGCATCTTAGAAGATCCCGAAATCCAACAACTTCGACATGGGCTGATGTTGGAAGATGGGCCTACGGCTCCTGCGAAAGTGAAAAAGGCCGGAAAAGCCGAGGCCAATTCCTGGGTAGAAATCACGATCCATGAAGGACGCAAGCACCAGGTCAAACGCATGTTTGAGCAGATTGGACATCCCGTGATCCGGTTGAAACGCATTCAATTTGGGCCTCTGAATCTTGGGACCCTTCCTCCAGGGCAGACCAGGTATTTGACTGACAAGGAAGCGAACGCATTGCGCCATCTACTCCTTGAGCCTGAATCGCCACGTCTGCCCAAACGCCAACCGATCAGGAGTACCGGAAAATTACCTCCCTCGACACCTGTGGCTCCATCACGGCCACGCCCGGCAAAACCAAATCCCATCAGAAGGAAAAGAACACTATCGCCTTCGGGAACGACCGGCCAAGCACGACCCCGCCGCCGACCCGTAACATCCAGAACCCGTGTCAACGTCAAAACTTGAGCGTTCAGCATTCTCTGTTCCATATTCTTCCGTAACATGATATCAGGTGTTTGAAAGGACCCTTCAGGTGAAACGATCCCATCATTGCGGTGAGCTATCCTTGGCACACGTTGGCCAAACCGTCACATTGGCCGGCTGGGTCGCTAGCCGCCGTGACCATGGCGGAGTGATGTTTATTGATCTCCGTGATCGCTATGGCCTCACGCAAATTGTCTTTGATTCAGAACACCATCCCACCGTGCATCAACTGGCCGACCGCCTTCGCAATGAATATGTTGTGGCGGCCACCGGTGTGGTGACAATCCGCCCGGAGGGTTCAGCGAACCCTCACATCCCGACCGGGGCCATAGAAATTCGAGCCACGTCGCTGGTCATCCTCAATGAAGCCAAACCCCTCCCCTTTGCACTTGACGATACTGTCACAACCTCTGAGACTCTTCGTTTAAAACACCGGTATCTGGACCTTCGCCGGCCAAGGATGCAAGAACTCCTGCAACTGCGCAGTCAGGTCTCACACCTTGTGCGGCAATACCTGCACGACAATCAATTTATAGAGGTAGAAACACCGATTTTAACGAAAAGTACTCCAGAGGGCGCACGGGATTATCTCGTGCCCAGTCGAGTCAATCCCGGTGAATTTTTCGCCCTTCCCCAATCCCCGCAACTCTTCAAGCAGATTCTCATGATTGGGGGAACCGATCGATATTTTCAAATTGCCCGATGCTTTCGGGATGAAGACCTGCGGCTGGATCGACAACCGGAATTCACTCAAATCGACGTGGAAATGTCCTTTGTCGATCAGGAAGATATCATGCAACTGATTGAACACATGGTCAGACTGGTCTTCAAAGAGACGAAAAACATTGATCTTCCCACCCCACTGCCTCGTCTGTCCTTTGAGGAAGCCATGGCACGATATGGGACGGATAAACCGGATCTTCGGTTTGACCTACAACTGCAAGACCTGAGTCAATTTGCCAACACCTGTAATTTTAAAGTTTTTCGGAGTGCGGTGGAAAGCGGGGAGATGGTCAACGCCCTCGTTATTCCCGGTGGCAACACCTTTACCCGAAACCGGATAGACAACCTTATTGAGACCGCAAAAGAATTCGGGGCCAAGGGGTTAGCGTGGGTCAAAATAAACGAAGAGGGCAACCTGGATTCCTCTATCGCCAAATTCTTCAATGCACAGGCCCTACGTGAAGCACTTCCAGCGGCGCAACCCGGAGACCTGCTCATTTTTGTCGCGGATCGGGCACCCATCGTCCATCAAGTCTTAGGCCGCCTTCGCCTTTTACTGGGCGAGGAACTTCAATTAGTGGACAGAAACCGTTGGAACCCTTGTGGGTCATGGACTTTCCTATGTTTGAATTATGACGCTGCCGCCAAACGGTATGTTGCCCTGCACCACCCGTTCACAGCCCCTCACACAGCGGATATGCCGTTACTGGAGACCGATCCTTTGCAGGTTCGGACGCAAGCCTATGACCTAGTCTTGAATGGCTTCGAGTTAGGGGGAGGCAGTATCCGAATTCACGCGCCGCAGGTCCAATCAAAAGTCTTTGATTTACTCAACATCTCTAAAACCGAAGCTCGCGAGAAATTCGGATTTCTCCTGGATGCACTGGAATCGGGAGCACCTCCACATGGAGGCATTGCACTGGGGTTGGATCGATTGGTGATGTTGCTCGGAAAGACGGAGTCAATTCGGGAAGTCATCCCGTTTCCAAAAACACAAAAAGCGCAATGCCTGATGACCGAAGCGCCCTCCCCGGTCACACCCGAACAACTCGAGGAACTCTCTATTCACACGACGGCCAAAAAGCCTGATAGCCCACTTTAAGCTTTTAACACGTCCAGCACAATAGAATGCAAACCCGTCGCCCCGGCCGGTTGGGGCCTCGTGATTTCAGAGGTTTGGATCTTTCCCTTGGTATCGATAGCCCGAACAGCCACCATGTGTTTTCCAGGTATTGGCGGCTGCCAATCATAATTCCAGATCACCCAGGTATAAGGAGAAAGCGGGGGTTCGATTTCGGCCGACACCCAGGTTTTCTCTTTATCAAAACTGAGTTGAACCTCACTGATGCTCTCAGGCCCCCCATAGGCAATCCCGCGCAAGCGTTGGTAAGGACCTTGTAACGACTGATAATGACCCGGGCTATCGATTCGGGAAAAAATGTGAATCCTCCCATCATCCGTCCAACCTTTTTGTTGCCAGTAGCCAAGGTAATCCCCGTTATAGACTTCGATTTCCGTAATCCATTTCACATTTTTAATCCCGTAAAGGCCGGGAACGACTAGGCGAACGGGATAACCGTGATCCTTAGGAAGTTTTTCGCCATTCATCAGATAGGCCAACATGACATCATCTTCCATGGCCCGGGAAAAGGGAATGCTGTCGTGATACCCGTCAGCTGCTCGAAAAATCACATCCCGGGCGGTCTCTTCGTCTGCCCCGACCTCTTGAAGAAGTTTCTTAAGGGAAATCCCTCGCCACATGGCATTTCCCAAACTACTTCCGCCGGGAAGGGTATCAATACACATCAGGGTCACAGCCTGATCGAAAGACTCCCGGTTGAGCAGATCACGCCATTTCATCACCAATGGGCGTTGTACCGATCCTTTGACCACCATTTGCCACTGCTCCACATCCAAATCGCGCGTGAAATTGTAGGAGGCATCCATAAAATTCACGGTAAAAAATTTGTCGTTTGGGGTAAAATACACTGTCTCCCGTGGTGGCACCGCAAACATTTTCCCCATATCGCATCCAGGGAAGCTGAGGCCGAGCGAAGTCAAGCCCCCGAGCTTGAACAGGGCGCGACGAGACAGAGGAAAAGAAAATGGAGAATGGTAGGTAAATGGCATAGACTTTTGATTCATTCTCCCATACCCTTATCACTTTGAACAAGATTTACCATACATTCAAACCCACCGTTTAGGGAGAAAAGAAGGAGAAACCGCATGCGGATATTCATCACGGGAGGAGCCGGTTTTTTAGGAAGCCATTTATGTGAAACTCTTATCCGTCAAGGACATACAGTGATTTGCTTGGACAATTTGATAACCGGCCGAACAGAAAATATCGCCGCCCTAATGGGAAATCCTCAGTTCTCTTTCATTCACTATAACGTGTGCGATTATCTTCATGTCGACGGACATGTCGATGCCGTCATGCATTTTGCTTCTCCGGCAAGCCCACAAGACTATCTGGAATTTCCCATCGCCACCATGAAAGTCGGCGCATTAGGCACCCACAAGGCGTTGGGATTAGCCAAGGCTAAACAATCGCGGTTCCTCCTAGCCAGTACCTCTGAAGTCTACGGAGACCCACTGGTCAATCCACAGCCGGAAACCTACTGGGGGAACGTCAACCCCATTAGCCCTAGAGGCGTCTATGACGAAGCCAAGCGATTTGCCGAAGCCTTAACCACCGCCTACCATCGGTTTCACGGCCTAGATACTAGAATTGTCCGAATTTTCAATACTTATGGTCCAAGGATGCGGCCCAAAGATGGAAGGGTCGTGTCCAACTTTATTGTTCAAGCCTTGCAGGGCCATCCGCTGACCGTCTACGGCGAAGGAAATCAGACCCGTAGCTTCTGTTACGTCGATGACCTGGTCGCAGGAATCGTGGCGCTCCTCCATGCCCCGGAAGATCAATTGCGAAAAAATCAACAATTTCAAGATTCGGTGCGGTTTGGAAAAACTCAGGCCAACCTTGGGTCCATTCATGACCCAGTCAACATCGGTAATCCACACGAACTCACCGTCCTGGACATTGCCAAAACGGTGATCAAACTCACCAACTCATCCAGCACAATTACGCATCACCCTCTACCTATCGATGACCCAAAAGTACGCCGGCCCAAGATCGAGAAGGCAAAAACCCTTCTCAAGTGGGAACCGCAGTTCACCTTGGAACAAGGCCTGGGAAAAACCATCGCCTATTTTCGTTCGCTCCCCAACCTCGGGTAAGGAATCAATCATCATGAGATTGGTCTATCCCCTCAATCTGAAACTCATCGAAGGGCTTGCCCTGAGCGCAGTCGAAGGACGGGGACAATTGATGAATTGGGTTCATGGTTCGACCCGCTCACAATGAATGAACAGTGGAGATCCACGCGAAGCCGTTCCTCCACAGTATGCCTGGCTTTTTTGAACGTAGGTCCGGAAGGGATCGGCCATGACAAGGACCGGACTCCCTTGGAGTTGTAGGATCGACCAATTAATCACATAGGGTGGGCGCCGCGGATCTTGGTGGACGGTTGCCTGCTCTAAAAATTTGGCCAACCTTCCTTGACAACATGACGAATGACTTCTGACCGCCCAAAGGCATATGCAGAAACCAAAAAGGTTCCTGATCCCTTTGTATCACTCCCACTTTATTGAGGTCCTGCCGGACCTTAATTCCCACAGAGTCGATTGATCTTAATCGCAAGATCAAAATCAGCTTGGCTGACTCCATTGACGTCGTGAGTTGCGAGATCAATCCGGACAGTATTGTAAACATTGAACCATTCAGGATGATGCCCAGCAGTCTCTGCAAGTAGTGCAACACGTGACATAAATCCGAAGGTTTCAACAAAATCGGTAAATTTAAACTCCCTGTGCAGTTTACCATCCTGAAGTTCCCATCCGGGAAGTTCAGTGAGTCTGGAAGTGATCTCGTTTGGGGAAAGTTTTATTAATTCCATACGAATTTTCCTTGTCTATTTTTCAAATCTAAGTTTAAATTATCACGTGTGTGTATCAACCAACCAGAGGTTTTGTAGATAGCATTGTAGAGAGTCTTCAAATATTCTCTTAGGTTAATACTGTAGAATGATGGTTTCTCAAAACTGTGGTCAAGTATTTTGTTGAGAGTAAAAGAATAAGCTTTTCGCCATCCTGCTAGCTCGCGTAGAGCTTTACGAGGCCCAATGCATGGGCCAGCATTAACAAGGAGACATTGAAGTTCGAGGCTAGAAGCATGGGAAACCGAAACACGTTGAAGGAGTCCGGCATGTTACGGTATAGGCGAAAAAGGGAGGGGACGGAAAAGAACATAGAAATCCCAGCTCCTGCAAACAACGCCAAGCCGACGTTGTGCTAGCGCATACTATAATGTCTGGGAAAACAATTTTGGGGAACCAATATTTGTCGATCCCCATTTTTCAAACAAGGAGGTGGATCATGCCGACCTTTATTGCACTTTTCGGGGTTTAGAAAAGGACGGAATGTCGTAATTAGTCAACGAAAGATTTGAACCCTTTTTGTGCTATTCCCTTGTTTTACTTTTTTTTCTTAGCTAACAAGCCCAAATAGGGTATGTTTCATTGGCTTGCTCCCATTTTTTTAACTGGCTATTCCCCGTAGCTTGCTACGTGGGTTACCGCTTGAGGGGGTCTGATTGGCATTCATCTGAATACCCCGTCAGCTTGCTGCGGGGATCTTTATTGAAGGCTTAGGTTCTAACTCCAAGTGCAACACTTCCGGCAAACCGGGATTTCTCTTCCTCGTCATTACCGACATCTGTTATCGGGAATCTCTCCTGGTTTCTTCGTTTCGGATGGATCCCCGCTACCAACCTGCGGGAATGACGACTGGTATGCGTTCGGCTTCGCCCACATGCTCAATGATATCTGACGCTGTCCGTCAACTGATATCCAGGTTTTTACAGCTTAGCTCTTGCAAAACTTTCATAATAATCAGGATGACGGCCTCATTGAGGGATACCTCAAGTCACACCTTGTTTATCCACTGGCTGAATGGTCAAATCTCATTTTTACACTCCAGGCAGGCACAAAGCTCCAGGACTTCAGAACCACCAACACGGTGTGCCTCCCCGTTAGTGCGAGGGTTATCTTTCCCTATGCCCCAGGAAGAGGGCATTCGTGATTGCGGACACTGCACGCTGTCGCTGCTGCCCCTTTGATTAGGAGGAAAAATACAGTATGATCTGAAAAAGTTGTCCGTTGTCTTTGAGAGTTATTCACATGCCGACTGCCATCGTGTGTTCGCCTTCACCTTGACCCGTTGAATGGTGATTGACCCGTTTTCTTTGTGTATCCGCCGACTCTTTGTCATCATTTTCTCTCTAGCGGCCAGGTCCGAAATGATGTTTGAGGCTCCATTGGTTTTTACACAGGTCTCAACGCGCCCCATTCACCCACACGTCATCAGGAGCCACACGTGGAACAGATGGTAGATACGACCGGCGACATGGTTTTCCGGTACGGCCTCAGCACCTTCTTTCTGGTGTTAATCATCATCATCGTCCGGATGGGAATCCATCACAGTCTCTTTCGGTCCACCGAGCTACCCGTGGAAACGCGCAGACGGTGGGCGGTCAACCTGAGAAATGGCCTGCTCTTTCTATTTATCCTCGGGATGATTTTCATTTGGGCACCCCAACTCCAAACCTTCGCCGTCTCCGTGTTTGCCGTCGCGGTCGCCTTTGTCCTGGCTACCAAGGAAATCATCGATTGCTTGAGCGGATCAGGACTCCGGGTGCTGACCAAAGCGTATTCGTTGGGTGATCGTATCGAGATCGGGGGCATTCGGGGAAACGTGGTCGACCACAACGCCTTGACCACCACCGTTTTGGAAATCGGACCGGGTCAAACCTCTCATCAATACACCGGCCGGGCCATGGTCATTCCCAACAGCTTTATCTTCGATCACCCCTTAACCAATGAAACCTATACGAAAAAATACCGCCTCCACATTGTGACGGTCCCGCTCAGTACCGATGATGACTGGAAAACAGCCGAACGACTTCTGCTGCAAGCCGGAGAAGAAGAATCGGCGCCGTTTATCGACGAGGCCCGGACTTATCTGAAACGACTGGAGGGCAAGCTGTGGCTGGACGCCCCCTCCGTTGAACCACGCGTTACCATTCAATTGCCGGAACCCGGCCGCATCAATTTATTACTCCGCGTGCCCTGCCCGACTCAATATCCTTCCCGCCTGGAACAAGCCATCCTTCGAAAATTTCTTTCTGAATTTTCCTTTGCCCCGCGTATATTTACACAGGAAACGCATTCTTCTCATTAACACTCGATTGGCCTACCATGCGTCACTATGGTAAACCATAGATATTCGTACGTACATTTCAGCATCCTCGCTGAACAGTCATCCACCCACACATTGTCGGTTTCAATTGCCAATTCGAGGCCGCACACCCTGTGTCCGGCCGGGGATGAGAACTGAAGATCCAGATTCAGGAAAGGCCGCTCCATGATTGTCGACACACTCGAAAACGATCCGCTGTGGTACAAAGATGCCATTATTTACGAACTCCATGTTCGGGCATTTTGCGATAGCAACGCCGATGGCATTGGCGATTTTAAAGGGTTAACCCACAAACTCGATTATCTCCAGGATCTGGGTGTGACCGCGATCTGGCTTCTGCCCTTTTGTTCTTCTCCTTTACGGGACGATGGCTATGACATTTCAGATTACACCAATATTCATCCGCATTATGGAACACGGCGGGACTTCCAGGGGTTTGTCCGGGAAGCCCATCGCCGAGGATTGCGGGTAATCACGGAACTGGTGGTGAATCACACTTCGGACCAACACCCCTGGTTTCAACGTGCGCGCAAGACTCCCCCCGGCAGCAAATGGCGAAATTGGTACGTGTGGAGTGAGACGCCCGATCTGTACTCGGACACCCGCATTATTTTCAAAGACACCGAACATTCGAATTGGACCTGGGACCCGGTGGCCAAAGCGTATTTCTGGCATCGCTTTTTCTCCCACCAGCCTGACCTCAATTACGACAACCCTGATGTGCAAAAGGCGATCTTTGAGGTCTTGGATTTCTGGCTGGAAATGGGAGTGGACGGCTTGCGGCTGGACGCCGTGCCTTATCTCTACGAACGGGAAGGCACCAATTGCGAAAACCTCCCGGAAACCCATGCGTTCCTCAAATCGTTAAGAACGCACGTCGATAAGAAATTCCAAAACCGCCTGTTCCTGGCGGAGGCGAATCAATGGCCGGAAGATGCCGCCGCCTATTTCGGGAATGGCGACGAATGCCATATGAACTTTCATTTCCCCTTGATGCCCCGGCTCTTCATGGCCATGCAAATGGAAGATCGATTTCCGATTATCGATATCCTGGAACAAACTCCCGCCATCCCGGAATCCTGTCAATGGGGGCTCTTTTTGCGCAATCACGACGAACTCACACTGGAAATGGTGACGGATGAAGAACGGGATTATATGTACCGGGTCTTTGCCCATGATAAGCAGGCCCGGATCAATCTGGGGATCCGGCGCCGCTTGACCCCACTGTTGGGAAATGACCGGAAAAAGATTGAGCTGATGTACAGCTTGTTGTTTTCGATGCCGGGCACGCCGGTCATCTATTACGGCGAAGAGATCGGGATGGGCGATAACTTTTATTTGGGCGACCGGAACGGAGTCCGGACTCCCATGCAATGGAGTTCGGATCGCAATGCCGGCTTCTCCTATGGCAATCCCCAGAAACTCTATCTCCCGATTATCATTGACCCCGAATATCATTACGAGGCGATCAATGTCGAACTGCAACAAAACAACGCCCAATCCCCCCTCTGGTGGATGAAGCGCATCGTCTCCCTGCGTAAACGCTATAAGGTCTTTGGACGGGGATCAATTGAATTTCTCCATCCTTCCAACCGGAAAGTCCTGGTCTTCCTTCGACGTTATCTGGACGAAACCATTCTTGTGGCGGTCAACTTATCCCGCCACGCGCAATGGGTCGAGCTCGATCTCGCTGAATTCAAAGGGCGACGTCCCCTGACATTGTTCGGGCGGAGTAAATTTCCGGCCATCGGTGATTTGCCGTATTTGTTAACGCTGAGCGGGCATACCTTTTACTGGTTCGTCCTGGAACCGGTTGAAGCAGGAAAACCCGAGTTGCCCGGGAAAGCGGAACACGGGTTGCCCACCATCACCATCGCGAAAGATTGGGATCACCTCATCCACAAACGGGAAAAGGCCAAACTGGAGAATATTTTACCTCAGTACCTGCAAGGCCGACGGTGGTTTGGCGGCAAAGCCCGCACGATGCAAATCGTGGAAATCACGGAAGTGATTCCTATTCCGCAGGAAGATCCCTTAGCCGTCCTCGCGCTCATCCGCGTGGAATACACCGAGGGAGAACCGGAGACCTATCTCCTGCCCTTGCGGTATCTTCCGGCCGATCGCATGGCCCTCCTTCTGGATTCGCCGGCAGCCATTGCGCGCGTGCGAGTCAAAATGAAAGACGGCGAGCAGGAAGGCCTGCTCATCGATGCGATCTGGGATCGGGAATTTCAAAAATTGCTGTTGGACAGTATATCCCGAAACCGCCGGTTTAATGGCCCTGCAGGCGATCTGGTCACTCATGTCATGAAAACATTTCGACGGCAGCTTCTGAAAGAGGTCCCCACCCTTGAACCTACTCTGCTCAAGGCGGAACAAAGCAACTCCTCCGTGTTGTTCGGGCACCAATTCATCTTAAAGCTGTACCGCCGGGCTGAAGTCGGCGTGAATCCCGACTTTGAAATTGGACGGTTTTTAACTCAGAAAGGATTTTCGCATATCGCTCCCTTAGCCGGAGCCATCGAATATCAACGGGACAATGGCGAAGTCCTGACGTTTGGCATTTTGCAACAATTTGTTCAAAACGAAGGTGATGCCTGGAAATACACTTTGGATGAACTGGGTCGCTATCTGGAAGAAGCCTTAACCCATCCCACCGCCATCACGACCTCGTCCATTCCTCATAAATCTCTGATGGCCTTAGTGGGCGAGGAAATTCCGACTACCGCCCGCGAATGGATCGGCCCGTATCTGGAGGAAGCACGGCTCCTGGGCCTTCGAACGGGAGAATTGCACGCCGCCCTTGCCTCGGATTCCGAAGACCCGGAGTTTGCGCCTGAACCGTTCACAGATTTTTACCGGCGGGGCCTCTATCAAAGCATGCTGGGAACGGTCAATATGAACTTTCCGCTTCTCCGCTCCCAGATCAAAGGACTCCATGACCCCGTGCAAGCCCTGGCGAAACACGTGCTGGAGGGAGAAGGCCGAATCCGCAAACGTCTGCTCACGATACGGGACCGGAAACTCAAGTGCGCCCGTATCCGGTGCCATGGCGACTACCATCTCGGCCAGGTGTTGTATACCGGAAAAGATTTTATCATCATTGATTTTGAGGGCGAACCGGCCAGGCCGTTGAGTGTCAGACGACTCAAGGAATCCCCGCTGCGTGACGTCGCGGGCATGTTACGTTCATTTCATTATGCGGCACAGGCCTCCTCGATCGGATTGGTCCCGGGAGTCCGGCCGGAAGACTTTTCCCTACTCGACCCATGGTCACGATACTGGCAATTATGGGTCAGCGTCAGTTACCTCAAGGCGTATCTCTCGGTCAAAGAGGTCACGGAAATTCTGCCCCAGTCATTCGACGACATTCAAATTTTATTGAATGGCTATTTACTGCAAAAAGCGATGTATGAACTCGGCTATGAACTCAATAATCGCCCTGACTGGGTGCGCATTCCCCTGGATGGTATCGACCAGATTTTGGAAGTTGACTGATCGTCCTGATGGCGTTGCCTGAGCCGTGAGCATGCCTGACTCACGGGTGATCGACAACAATATCAGGCCTTCTTGAAGGGGAACCATCGCGAATCGTCATCCCGGCACAAATATCCGACAAGCCAACCACGAAGGAGTGCTTCATGCCCAACATGCCAAAAACCCTGCAAACCCTGATCATTGAACATGTCGAGCCCGAGCTGGACGGAGGGCGCTATCCGATTAAGCGGATCGTCGGCGAGCACCTGGACATCACAGCCGACATTTTCAAGGAAGGCCACGACACCATCGGCGCCGTGCTTCGCTATAAAGTGCTGGGAAGGAAAGAATGGTTGGAAACGCCCATGCACCATGTCGATAACGACCGGTGGGCTGGATCGTTCCACCTCTCGGAAAACACCCGCTATCTGTATTCAGTGGGGGCCTATGTCAAAAGCTTCGAAACCTGGCGAGTTGAACTCACCAAGAAACACGGGGTGCTTCCAGACCTTTCGAGTGAATTATTGGAAGGAGAGGCGCATGTCAAAGACGCCAGGGCCAGGGCCAAAGGTCCCGATAAATCCGAGCTGAAACTCTGGCTGGATAAATGGAAGTCCGCTTCCGACCAGGAAGACCGGATCGCCATCGCCTTAGATCCGATTGTGGCCGCACTGGTCGGCCAGCACGAACTACGGGCCGCATGGTCCACCTATGAGAAAGAATTGGAAGTGATTGTAGACCGTGAGCGGGCCAGGCATGGCGCGTGGTATGAAATATTTCCCCGATCGGAAGGGACTGTGCCGGGAAAAGGGGGCACGTTTAAAGATTGCGAACAACGCCTTCCGGCCATTCGGGATATGGGGTTTGATGTCCTCTACCTCACGCCGATTCATCCTATCGGGGAGACCAACCGCAAGGGCCGCAACAACAGCCTGAAAGCCAAGCCAGGCGACCCTGGCAGTCCCTGGGCCATCGGCAGCCGGCATGGCGGGCATGATGCCATCGAGCCGGCGCTTGGCACGATCCAGGACTTTGACCATTTTCAACAAACCGTCAGAAACCATGGCATGGAGGTCGCGTTGGATATCGCCATCAATGCCACGCCGGATCATCCTTACGTTACACAACACCCGGAGTGGTTCAAACAACGCCCGGACGGGACGATCAAGTACGCCGAGAACCCTCCCAAAAAGTATGAAGACATTTACGGATTTGATTTCTATTCTGAAGCCTGGCAGAACATCTGGCAGGAAATGAAGCGGGTCTTCCTCTTTTGGATCGAGCATGGAGTCAAAATTTTTCGAGTGGATAATCCGCACACCAAACCCGTTATCTTCTGGGAATGGCTCATTCGGGAAATCCAACTGGACCATCCGGATGTGCTGTTTCTCGCAGAAGCCTTCACCCGTCCCAAAATGATGCGGGTGCTGGCGAAAGCCGGGTATACACAGTCGTACACGTATTTCACGTGGCGGAATTCCAAAGGAGAAATGACCGAATACCTGACCGAATTAACCCAGACCCAAATGAAAGATTATTTCCGGCCGAATTTTTTCGCGAACACCCCGGACATCCTGCCGGAAATTCTCCAGCAGGGCGGTCGGCCGGCCTTTAAGTTCCGTCTCGTGCTCGCCGCCACGCTCTCCCCGTCCTACGGGATCTACAATAGCTACGAACTGTGTGAGAATCGGGCGATCCCCGGAACGGAGGAATATCAGGATTCGGAAAAATATGAAATCCGGCACTGGGATTGGGATCGTCCCGGAAACATCCGCGACTATATCACCCGCATCAATCAGATCCGACGGGACAATCCCGCATTGCATATATTTACCAATCTGCGGTTTTACCAATCCGACAACGACCACATTCTCTTTTATGGAAAAATGAATGCCGACAACACGAACGTGCTCTTGTTCGTGATCAATATGGATCCCTATACCGTGCATGAGGCTCACCTGCGAATCCCAATTGAGGACTGCGGGATTGGCGAACAGGACACCTATCAAATGCATGAACTGATTCAGGATACCCGCCATCAAGTCGTGGGGAGGGATTATACCATTCGATTGGACCCTAACCAGGAACCGGCAGCCATTTTCGCGCTCCGCCGCTGGATCCGCCGGGAAAGCGACTTCGACTATTTCATGTAAGGGTGAAGGGTCATTTATCCGTTCTACTGTACGTCGTGAATCCGGCATCCATCCGCCCTCTAAGTGAACTCCATCAAACACCGAGCGATTCATGCTGCGCGATGAACACCTGAGGCAAGACCCGGAAAACATTGTCATCCTGAGTGAAACGAAGGATCTCGCTAAGCCACAGGTCATGTCCACCCGGCCACAGACCTTTCCCCCTCCCCTCATCCTCTCCGCAGTGACATTCCCCACGTTGACAAAGGGGGCCAAGGGGGATTTTCAAATCGCCACGTGCCATAATTCTTCATCAGGCATCCATCCCTCCTCGATCCCCGCACCACATCTCTCAACACCCCCACCTCTCCCACAACACGGCATAAACGACATTTCTGTACTTTTGCGTAGGGGTCGGATAGCATAGCGTTTTCGTTTCTCTGTGTACTCAACGGGAATGTCGAACACCAACGAAGCAAAAATTCCTGATACTTGCCGGTCCGAAGAGTTTGGGCTTTGCGTTATTCAATATATCGAGAATGTGCCCAAGACCCCGTTTTCACCTGGGCAGCAGGAATTGGGATTGACATAGGAGGTCATGACCAGGGCGGGCTTTGGGACATCCTGAGGGGTGCCACATTTGTGAGTATGATATGATTGATCAAATTCTGTCCAAGAACGGTGTTTCCATCCGGCTGACGGATGAACGGTGGGCTCATATTACCGAAGAGCATTGTGAACTAGCCGGTTTGCGTTCCGATGTTCTTGAAACGGTTTTGGATCCTGAGCGAATTTTCATCGGCGGGGAGGGAGAGTTGATCGCCGTTCGGGAAATGAAAATCGGAAAACACCTGGTTGTGATATATCGGGAGCAGCGAAAGACGGGTTTATTATTACCGCGTTCTTAACGAGCAAGGCTCGATCACTTGCGAAGAGGAGGCAGATATGGCCATAGCGGACTTTCAGGAATATTTAAGGCTGATCCCGGCAGTGAACCGCTCGCCGCAGCATGCGGTGTGGCTTTCCTATGATACCGAGGCGGACACACTGTATGTAAATTTCAAAAAACCGAGTTATGCCACCAACAGTGAATTGACTGATGAAGACATTATTGTCCGCTATGAAGGAGAGACAGTCATCGGCTTCACCGTGTTACACGCCGGCAAAAGGGTCAATAAGACAGCTTAGGCCAGGATACGATGTCGTCATGCAACCTGAACCACATTTCAGTAAGGCTTTATAAAACGTAAATTGAGACCGCCGAACAGTCATCCATGAAAGTCAAATACGATCAGGAAGTGGATGTGCTGACCATTGAGTTCAGTTCTGCTCCCGTGGAAGAAAGCGCCGAGGAGAAGCCAGGTTCATCCTCGACTACCATAAGGACGGCAATATCATCGGACACGATACTTTGAACGCCTCGAAGCGGATGGAAAACCCACAAGCCCTGGAATATACCGAGGCTTGGGCCGCCAGTTGAGCCATGAACACATGGAGCAATGCATGCTGCGCCATGAACACATGGCGTAAGACCCGGAAGACCTTGTCATCCTGAGTGAAACGAAGGATCTCGCTAAGCCGGCCCAACATCCACCCGGCCACAGACCTTTCCCCCTCCCTCACCCTCCCCAACATTCCCGCCGTGTCATTCCCCACGTTGTCAAAGGAGGGCCAGGGGGGATTTTCTCTTCATCACGTTCCTTAGAGAATTCCGCAGGTCCTCCTCAGCAACATGGTCATGCCCGCCGGTCGGTATCAGGCATCCATCTTTCTCTCCGTCATTCCTGCGGTCTCTGGCAGGAATCTCTCCTTCCCTCATCATGCCCGTTTCGAACTCCCCACGTTGACAAAGGGGGGCAAGGGAGGATTTTCTCATTCTGCCTCCATCAACACCCCGTAAAAAGTGAGCCGGAACCCATCCTCAATTCATACACCCTCATCAAACCCACACCCTGAAAGACCCCGCCATAAAAAACCCTTGTAGTTATTCATCGATCGGGGTATCGTTAGGTCCTGTCAGGCCCACCGGGAAGGTGGAAATGCGCAACACAAAACCTCGGAGCCCGTGTCCGCATGCCGCGCAACGACCAAATGATTCGGCAGTTGCACCTCCTCCGTGAATTGGAAAGCCTCTGCGGCAAAACCCTCCGGGAACTGACCCGAGCCTTACCCGCAGACTACTCCCGCCATGAACGCACCGTCCGCCGGGATCTCGAAGCCCTGGAAGCCGCAGGGTTCCCCCTCATCACGGAAAAAATCAACGGCCAGGTTCGGTGGCGATTCATCGACGGCTACCGCAACACACTCGCGTTAGGATTTTCCCCCAGTGAAATCCTCGCCCTCCGGCTCACGCGCCAATTGTTAGCCCCCTTAGAAGGCACGGGCATTCAAGAGTCCTTGCAATCCGCCCTGGCCAAAGCCGAAGCCGGCGTGCCCAACCTCGAAGAACAAACACCCCGCCAACTCCCCGCCATCTTTTCCTTCAACCTCGGCTCCCATAAATCCTATACATCCCACAAAGCCACCATCGCCACGCTGACCAAAGCCACGGCCAAACTCCACACCGTGCAAATGCGGTACTTCTCCGCGGCCAGAAATCAGACCACCAGACGGGAAGTCAGCCCGTACCGGCTGTGGTACACCAACGGCGCCCTCTATCTCATCGGCTATTGCCACCTCCGAAAAGACGTGCGCATGTTCGCGGTGGAACGCATCAAATCGGTCACCCTCACCGATCATCCGTTTCAAATCCCTTTGGAGTTCGACATCGAGGACTATGTCAAAGATGCCATCGGCATCATGCGCGGCCAACCCATCAAGGTGGAACTCCGGTTCAACACACCCACCACTGCCTGGGTTAAAGATCGCATCTGGCACCCCACGCAAGCCCTGACGCCACTCAAAAACGGCGAACTCACCATGACGCTCACCGTGGCCGACAATCGCGAACTCGTGGGATGGATCTTAAGCTTTGGCAGCGGCGTGCGGGTCATGCAACCCGCCTCACTCCGACAAGCCGTGCGTCAGGAAGCCAAAGCTATTGCCGACCAACCGGAAGAAATCAAAGGCCAACTCCTGAATGTTTCGTCCAAAAGAAAACGACGCGCGTGACATCCGAGGTCACAAGAGGAACGAGGCACAGAAGAGAATGAAAGCAAAAGCTATGAAAACCAACAGTTTCCAAGACCAAAATTTATTTTCAAAAAGGACCTGATTTGTCACAGCATCGGGATATCATAAAAAAAGAAAGCAAAATTTTCTGGACACAACAAAAGATGTCGCCCCAAATGAAAACATCTCCGGCATTTCAATCAAATTCGTTGTTCTCCATCAAAACAATCCCGTTGTCATTCCGAACGTACCCCTTTTGTCATTCCAACCCTGTCCCGAGTCCCTCGAGGGAGCTTGTGAGGAATCTACCCTTGGAACACCGAACATCCCATAAGCCCATGACAAACACTCAACCCTTTCAGTCATGGTTTCAGGCCGCCATGGGTAACTCTCCCTACCCATTCCAAACTAACTTTGACTGCGAGACGACTCGGCCAAAATTGGTGGTGTGCTGATGGAGATGAAGAAAAAGAGCAATGGCGGAAATGAGAGAATTATAGCGATGGAGAATCTATATCAGCTCGACAAAGTGGGGCACTCAAATGATTATTTTTGAGGAAGCTTTCAAGATTCTGACGGAAACGGAAGGGCCATTCCCTTGGCAAATAGATCTCTACAAAAAGTGGTTTGTTGATGGCAGATTTCCCTCTTCGTGCAACTTGCCCACCGGAGTGGGGAAGACATCGGTTATCGCGATATGGCTCATTGCGCTAATGAACCAGCCCGAGAAGATGCCTCGCCGCTTGGTTTATGTGGTCAACAGGCGCACGGTGGTGGATCAGACAACGGACGAAGTCCAAAAGCTCCGTGAGAACCTCCCGAAGCTGAATGACCTGGCAGATCATACGCGACCCCTGGCGATCAGCACCTTGCGAGGTCAGTTTGCGGACAATCGCGAGTGGGCAGCTGACCCCTCGCGACCGGCAGTGATCTGCGGGACCGTGGACATGATCGGAAGCCGGTTGCTCTTCAGCGGTTACGGAGTCGGGTTCAAGTCAAAGCCACTACATGCCGGTTTCCTTGGTCAGGATGTGTTGTTAGTACATGACGAGGCACATCTGGAGCCGGCATTTCAAACGCTGCTTGTCGAGATCGAAAAAGAACAGAAACGTTGTAATGAGTTTCGCAAGTTTCACGTGATGGAGCTATCGGCGACATCGCGAGAGAATGGGGCTGAGGAGCAAAAGGCGAATTCGTTCGAACTGACTGAGGCCGAGAAGAACCCACCAGCTCTCATTCCCGATCTTCCGACTAAACCGATACACCATGTGTGGCGTCGGCAGAAAGCGAATAAGGCGCTTAATCTGACTCCGATCGAGGACGAAAAAGTGTTAGCTGGGAAAATTGCAAGGCTTGCCCTGGAACACAAAGACTCAGGACGGGCTGTCTTGGTGTTCGTGCGTACCGTGGAGGACGTCGAGAAGGTTATAAAGAACCTGCCCAAGGATTCAGCCGAGCAACTAACCGGTACTCTCCGGGGTTTGGAACGAGATGGCCTGGTAAATAGGCCGATTTTTCAGCGATTCCTACCGGCGTCGAATCGCAAGAACGATGCGTCGCCTGCCATAGGGACGGTCTACCTTGTCTGTACGAGCGCGGGCGAAGTCGGGGTTAATATCTCAGCCGATCACATGGTCTGCGACCTGTCCACATTCGAAAGCATGACCCAACGCTTTGGCCGCGTGAACCGCTTCGGGGATCACGACGATTCCAAGATCGACGTCGTCTATTCAAAGGAGTTCAAAGAGAGTGTGCTCGACCAGCGTCGGAAGAAGGCGTTAGAACTTTTGAAGCAAATCAACAGTAACGCCAGTCCTTTAGCGCTCAGCAAACTCGACCCTGCGACCTGTCGCGAGGCCTTTGCTCCAACTCCTGCCATCCTGCCCGCCACGGATATTCTCTTCGATGCCTGGGCGCTGACGACTATTCGCGGGAAGCTTCCCGGTCGGCCCCCTGTCGAGCCGTACCTGCACGGCATCGGCATCAGCGAGTGGCAGCCTCCGGAGACCCACGTCGCATGGCGTGAGGACGTTGAGATCATCATCGGCCCTCTTCTCGAACGTTTTATGCCCGAAGACTTGCTCCAAGACTATCCAATCAAGCCGCATGAATTACTGCGTGATCGAAGCGACCGCGTATTCGCCCATCTCCAGCAGATTGCCGCAAGGCATCCCGACGCTCCGGTATGGATCGTGGACATGCGAGACAGCATAGAAATCACGACTCTTAAAAAGCTGACAGATGCCGACAAGCGCAGCATCCACAACACCACCATTCTCCTGCCGCCAGGGGTTGGAGGATTAACAGCGACCGGAATTCTAGATGGTGCTGCCGTGCAAAATAAGCCAACCGCTAATCAGGGAGGCGAAACAGATCAGATGGCCAGTGTGGTTAGCAAAGTCCCACACGACGTCGCAGATGAGTGGTACAAGGACAAGGAGAGGAAGGAAAGACGTCGCTACCGACGTTGGGATGACAGTACTGTTCCTCCTGGAATGCGACTGGTACGTATCGTCGACATCGCTCCTGATTCAGATGGAGACGAAAAGTCCGATGGACGGCGATTCTGGTACTGGTTTGTTCAGCCTCGCTCGGCTGACGACGACGGGTCTCGAACTGCTCGAACAGCCCAAGAGCTAGCACCACACCTGCAGGCTGTCGAACGTGAAGCACTGAGGATCGCCACAAGACTTGGAATGCTCCAAAACAATCCGACAGAGGCCCAAGCAGTGATCCTCGCTGCCAAATGGCATGACCTCGGAAAAAAACGAGACATTTGGCAGCGGTCCATCGGCAACTTAAATCCAGATATCGTGTTAGCCAAGTCAGGGCCTGGCATGAAGCCTCGGGATATTTCTAGTTATCGTCACGAGTTTGGATCGTTAATTGATGCAACAGCTCTTCCAGAATTTCAGAGTCTTGATGAAGAAACGAAAAATCTCGTCCTCCATCTTGTCGCCGCGCACCATGGTCGGGCACGCCCGCATTTCCCTGAAGATGAAGCGTTTGATTCCGAACACAACGGGCGTGAAGGCGACTCGCTAGAGCATTTTCAGTTTATGTCTTTACATAACCTGAGGACGCGAAGTAGCGTGTGCATTCGTCGGGTGTGAAGCGGTCAAGCAGCGTGCCGATGTCCTT
>WHTE01000141.1 GCA_009377845.1 Nitrospirales bacterium
AACACAATACGGAATCAATCGGGGACGCGGGAGCGTGGGAGCAGCAGGGATGATCCTGGCTGCGCTCTTCATCATCATCGGCGCCAATGTCGAAGCGCCCTATGTCGCCATCGGATTCCTCTCGCTCGGGGCAGGATGGCTGTATTTCACCGTGGGATCATTCTGGGCATCGACCACAGACTTATCCAAACCCTACGCCGGCACACTCTCAGGCATGATGAACACCGGCGCCAACCTGGGCGGGACCCTCTCGCCCACGCTCACTCCCTGGCTGGCTGACACCTTCGGCTGGTCGGTCTCTCTCGACATCGCCGCCGGCATCGCCTTACTCGGCGGACTGTGTTGGATATTCATTCGTCCGGGAACGGGAATACGATCTTAATAATGGCCGGACATCACATGCTCTGATAACTCCACTTGGCACTTCTTCCACCATCTGGAGTCTTAGTGGGTTTTTTCGTATACTGTCACCCACAACAGTTTAATAAGAAAATTTTAAAATTATCGTGCCAACTGTTTGAGGGATTGAAGGACCTTATCGATTTTTCTTTTATAGTTTTGACTGCAATGAACCCAAACATGTCCACGTTCAACGAGAGCACAAAATTTGTAAATTCTGGTTAGAACCCATCGCCCTAGCAGGTAATGATGGATTTGCGCCACATGAGTTAAATCGAATTCGCAAAATCCTGCTCGACCAGAGAGGCAAAATGATCGAAGCCTGGGAGGAACATTGTGGTCACGAATGAACCCCGAATTGCTACAGTAAAGGTCTCCGACGAGACCATTACCGCCCAGTTAACCGACGGACGAGTGATTAGTGTACCCTTAGTCTGGTCATGGCGGTTAACCAATGCCACTCCCGAACAACGGAAGAACTTTCATATCATTGGAAATGGCCAGGGAGTGCACTGGCCGGACGTTGATGAGGACATTAGCGCTATCGGCATGCTTGAAGGCCTTCCCGCACGTCCTGCCAAACATCCGGTCTAACCCTTGCTATCCGACCCATCCCAATCCTCCAACATCGATTCAATAATAGATCTTTACAGTTGACGGGTCGGTTCTCTGGGCATCACCGCCGGCATAGCCTTACTCGGCGGACTGTGTTGGTTATTCATTCAACCGGGACATGGCTTGAGAATGGCCAAGCCAGTCAATGAATTGTGAATCATGATGAAGGCTTCACCGGGAACCCGATGAGAAAAAATTATCTTCCCTTTCATCCCCACTTTGGAAAAGGGGGGCGTGGGGGGATTTTGATTTCCCACCAACTCCACGAAGCCCTGTTTTCTTAATAGCCGAATAAAAGAAGAAACCTCATCATGAATGATTCTATTATTCCCGGATCATGGTAAGCTTACATGCTGATCTTGGACGCAAAAAAATAGGCGTTCCACAAGTTAGGAAAGGTTCAAAGTATTTTTGAAAGAAAGACAGTCAATCTCACGAAGAAAGGAGGGATACCATGGGAGACAAAGGCGGGAAAAAAGACAAAGACAAAGCTCAAAAACAGAAAGCCAGCCAACAGACCAAAAAAGACAAAAAGAAATAGCCGATGCGCGTTCCTCGTTGGAAGGTGTGGGCTTCGCATAAGCGAAGCCCACAATTTCTAAGCTCCGAATCACTGCAATTAGGGGAGAATCTTGAGAAACTCACCTTTGCCAAAAATCCCGCTTCCGGTTATACGAACAGAAAACCAAATCTCTTCAGTTTTATGGGATTAATCTTACTATCGCACATGGGGCATGCCACTAATTTAATAATGATGCAATCGCAAAACAAAAGATATTCAACAAAAGAAAGCTACATTCGATCTCGAACCCTCATTGAATGAATTCTGGTGCCCGATTTTGAGGCCAGACCTTGCATCAAGGAAAACCCAACCGGGTTGGATGCATTTAAACAACATTGACAGAACCCTGCTGACATGAGCAACAGGAAAGGATTAACTGCGAGTTGAACCCAGAAGGCGCCATTAGCGACCGGCTGATTTCGCTTGGCAATGGCCTAGCAGCTATTCCCGAACGCCTTCTTCTTGCGCATGCGCAAGGTAAAGTCCTCTTCATCGTAGGTGCGGGTGTCTCACAGCCCGCATTACCAGATTTCCGCAAACTCGTCCTTCAAGTTTACTCGAAAATTGATTCTTCAGTTTATGAGGTAATCAAACAAATCCCTCGTGGAGTTTGCAACCAATGGAGTCCGAACCTTTCCAATCTGAGGAATGACCAACAAGCGGAGGTCAACCGGTTTATTTGTGGTGATTATGACGTCGTCTTGGGAATGCTCGAAAGGCGCATAGATGGAAAATCAGATGGCAAGAGCAAGGTCAGAAAGGCCGTAGCCAGTGAACTTCGGATTCCTGGCCTACAACCAAGACCAATGCACCGAATACTCATGCGCCTCGCCGACCGTGGGGGAGCGGTAACGATCGTAACGACCAACTTCGATCTACTCCTTGAAGATGCCGCAAAAAATTCACGACAGGCGGTCCAATCATACGCTCTTGGAGGGATTCCCAGGCCGGGATATAGTGACAATTTTGCAGGAGTTCTTCATATTCATGGTGCATTGGACCGTAATCCGGCCCGAACTTCGGATTTGATCGTGACCGATCAGGACTTTGGCGAGTTTTATTTGCGAAGGCGTGTGGTCACAGACTTAATCTATGATGCAGCCCGCTTATTCAACCTCGTACTTGTTGGGTACAGCGCGAATGATCCACCAATGAGGTATCTTTTTAACGCTGTTGCAGCAGATGTCACCCGCTTCAAGGATCTCAAAGAGCGTTTCACCTTCGTGGGAAATTGCGCTCCTGATCCCATTGGCCTGGAAGACTGGAAAGGACGAGGGATCACTCCGATACATTATGATTCAACAAATGACCATTCGGCTCTTCTCGACTCCTTTGAGAGATGGGCAGACTTATCGGCCATCAATGGCAAGACTAATATCGTTAATGCCGAAATGAAACGTATTGTTCGAACGAAACGTGATGCCGCAAGCGATGCTGACCGGGATCTCTTCGACCATTTGATTCGCCGTAGCAACCTAAATGAACGTGCCCGACTGTCTGCTCTGGCATCCACACAGAAGGCAGCTCTCGATTGGCTTGACGTTATAACCGCGATTTCAGGGGAAACCGACCGAAAGCCACGTTGATGAGACAACATCGATTAAATCTCAATGAATCAGACTTAGCAGTTTATCGCACCACATTTGCCTTCTTAGTTGGTAGGCTCGAAGAAAAGGAAACCGTTGATTGGGGGCTACGACTTAAGCCCCTGGACGAAATTAGGCGCTTGGTGGTCCTCGACCTGCTCGACGTAGGAAAAATCAGTGAACCCTGGCAATCCGCATGGCGCCTGATCGAAGAAAGCTGGAACAATCCGGTAGTAGAAGATCACGCTTCCGCCGGCGTATACGATGCCAAGCATCGCCTACAAGCTGGGGATAGATCTGGATCGCTTGTCACAGCCATCGTTGACTGTGTTGCACCGAAACTGAAGGTGGAGCCGTTTTCAAGTCTGGATCTGCACTTCCGGAAACCACCAAAGAGGGCAAAAAAGATCGAGGACATTTTCTCCACGAGGTTATCAAGTGGGGAGATCGTTGATCCCATCTTACTAGAGTTAGAAACCTTGACCGACAAATTCTTTCTCTTTTCCCTTGCTCTTGCCTTAGATACTGCTGTTTCCAATGGATTAAATATCGCTCGGCGAATCGGTAGGGACGTGGAAAGGCACTTCTGGCAGATAGGACAACTTAACCGCGTTTATTACGTCCACTCACATGAACGTGCGAATGGAGAAGATGAACCCGATGAGTTTCATCGAGGAATTGCACCATCGGTAAAACTTTTGTACGCGGTAGTTTCCCGCCTTGTCGATGTCGACATTTCCAAGGCGATTGAATTTGTTGGCCGCTGGAGGTTGGCAAACTCGCCAGTCCAATTGCGGCTTTGGGCTGCACTATCACGAGACCCACGCGTTACACCTGCAAGTGAAGTAAGCAACCTACTGCTGTCATTGGATAATCGGCGCTTCTGGGAGCTTCACGATTTCCCCGAGATCACCGAACTACGAGCAAGGCGTTTCAGCGAATTCGATCCTCAGGAACGAGCGGCCCTCACAGCCCGAATTCGAAAATACCCACCCCGCAGCCGATGGCCAAGAAAAGCTGATCCGAATAAAATCAAGAACGCCCAACTCTACTGGGCAGTTCGTGAGCTGCAGCGCATTGAAATTACCGGCGCCACTCTGCCCCAACCCGACCAGGCTTGGCTAGTTGCGAAGATCCATGAGTTCCCGGATTTGCGTCAGATGACTCGGCTAGACGAGGGCTTTCCTTGCTCTCCTAAGGGTGGCATTGTCCCACCGAACCCGGACAATCGATATAATCTCCTTGTGGGTGAGGAACGATTGAAAGCTCTGGAAGCGGCCCTATCGTCCACGCGCGGCGGATGGGATGATGATCCTGCCACACGTGCAACGGACTGGATCAAGCAGCAGGGAAATCCCGTTAAGGTACTTGCCGACTTTGAATCTATTCCCGATGGTGGCATTGCCTTCCCAAGAATCTGGGAGCGGTTTGGGTGGGCGCATTCACCAGCTGCCGGACAAGGTGAAGATGGGGGACAACGCGATCTCCAATCCGAGTGCGGGCGCGTTCTGTCGCTTTTAGCCAAGCTGTCGGAAGGGACCGTTCGTCAAGCCATCAATGGCATCTCTGACTGGCTCTCTACCTGGGAAAAGCAGGTCGTCATTCTGCCGGAAGGGCTCAGGGTCTGGCTCACGCTTTGGCCAATCGCTGTCGAGGCCACAAACACAAATCAACCTGCTGAGGAAGAGATTAAACTAAATACAGTGGGACAGTTTTTGGGTGACCACGAGCCAATGGACCTAGATACCCTAAACACACCCGCCGGGAAGTTTGTTGGAGTCTTCTTGGCCGCCTGTCCGAATCTTCAAGGTAACGGTAACCCATTCGAAGGCAATGATGCGCTTCGTATGATGCGCGATTCGATCATTGCCACTACCGGCCGGGCGAGGTTGATTGCCCGGCATAGGATGATCGAAGTATTGCCCTATTTTTTAAAGGCAGCCCCCAGCTGGACGAATGAGCATCTCATCATGCCTCTAAACGAGAACAATTCGGAGGCAATAGCTCTTTGGCGTGCGATTGGGCGCCGAATTCATTTTTCGGATGTTCTCAAAATTATCGGCAACCAAATGGCCGAACGCGCCACCGATCAGCGGCTTGGCCGAGAAACCCGGTGTTCACTTGTTTTCAGTTTAATAATTGAACGTCTTCATGCGTTTCAGGCGCACCACGATCCAGCTGTTCCGTATCCACGCATCCAACAGATGATTAGGTCACTCGATGATGAAACTCGTGCCTATGGAGCGGAGGCGGCACAACGGTTTGTCCGTGATATTTCAAAGCCAAACCGGAAGACACCAAACCCGCCGTCACCAGAGGAACTCTTTCGATCTGCCGCTGCGCCCTTTCTTCAACAGGTATGGCCGCAGGAACGCTCGCTCGCAACTCCTGGTGTCAGTCGTGCATTGGCCGACCTGCCTGCAACCTCGCGAGATGCATTCGCTGAAGCCGTGGACGCCATTGAACGCTTCCTTGTACCATTCGAATGCTGGTCTATGCTTGATTTTGGGCTATATGGCGAACAAGACGGCAAGCGGAAGCTTTCGATTATTGACAATCAAGAAAAAGCGGCGGCCTTATTACGACTTCTTGGTCTAACGGTAGGAACAGCTGAGAGGTCTGTGATCCCCCATGATTTAGCCGATGCACTCGATCAAGTCCGTAAAGTCGCCCCAAGCTTAACAAAGGATAAAACATTTCGGCGCCTGGCGACTGCAGCCCGCCGGAGATAACATAAATATGTCTGTAGGAATTTAAGGACTCAAGCCCCTTCTCGGTTTTCATTGGTCGTAACCTTAAGTAGACCAACAGAAGCCATGCGATGATCAGACTTGCCTAACAATCGCCCTTAACACTGCATTAGCAGCAGAAACAAATTTGGTGTTCATTACCCTGCTCATAGTCACTTTCTTCATTGCACTGGCAACAAGTCTGACGATCGTTCGGCTGTTTCGGGTTCCCATTCGCACCATTCTCGATCGCGTGGTCTCGCCGGTGCTCAGTGGCGCATGGCACCGCTATCTCGATTTCGCGGTCATCGTCGTGGGAGTCTCGGGCGGGGTACGGATCTGGGAGCTTGAGAAATATATCACCGCCCGGACTCATGACATGGAAGCGGTTGTCCTCAACGCCGACCGGTGGGTACTTGAGGTCTATCGTACACTCATTGGAACCATGCAAAGTGCGGCCTGGCTACTCCTGGTCTTCTTTGTCTTCGCCCTCATCGCCTATGTTATCGTGCGTGGCTTCGAACTCCGGTGCAAGAGCAACCCGCCTGCCGACTAGCAGAGGTTTTCAACTTAAATGAATGATGGCCAGTCTTAAGATCGTACAGGTCAGATTTTGGGAAAATGCATCGAATCAAGATCAGAGCTTACAAAAAACATTCTAACTCTTCATTCGAGCAGAACACACCACAAGCTGGGCACCCCCTCAATTTGAGCGCATTTAGAGGGTCATACAACTTTGGCATTCCTCAACCATAACATTTAACCAATTCAGTGATTCCCTTGAAATTGCAGAATAGGATTAGGATGAAGGATGCAGCGCTATAAAATTCTTCATCGTACTTATTATAATTTCTCCGGTCCTGTAAGGCTCGGACCACATTACTTGCGTCTGCGTCCAAGAGAAGACTATGACCTCCACATTGAGTCTTCAACCCTGACGATCACACCGCCAGCGACCCTGCTGTGGCACCGGGACGTGGAAGGCAATTCGGTGGCCACCGCCACCTTCGATGTGCCTGCCAACCAACTGGCGATTGAGAGCGAAGTCATTATCCAGCAATTCAATGAGGCTCCACTCGACTTTCTCGTCGCCGATTACGCCGTCGATTACCCGTTTACCTATCACCGGATGAACGAGATCATGCTATCGCCCTACATGGCATTCCCGGAGCCTGCGACAAAATCTCTCCTGACTGAATGGATTGAAAATTTCTGGAAACCTGATGAACAAATTCAGACGTACACCCTCTTGCAACGGCTTCGCACCCACATCCATCACACGCTGTCGTATCGACTGCGGGAAGAACCCGGCGTACAAACTGTGGGGCAAACACTCTCCAACAGCACCGGATCCTGCCGGGACTTTGCGTTACTCTTTATGGAAACCGCGCGATGCTTAGGTCTCGCCTCGCGATTTGTGAGCGGGTATCTCCACGCACCGCCATCAGCGGCCAACTATGGATCAACTCATGCCTGGGCCGAAGTGTACCTGCCAGGCGCAGGCTGGAAGGGGTTCGATCCCACTGTGGGAGCAATCGCCGGAACTGATCACATTGCCGTGGCGGTGGCCAGATTGCCCGAATCGGTGCCGCCAATTGCGGGATCATTCGTTGGTCCTCCAGGATCAAGTCTCCACGTCGGCGTCTGGGTCACAAGGTATGAGTGAAAAAGCGACTCCGGTGCTTGGACAACACGATCGCTTCTCTCTTCTTCTCGCGATCCAGGACGGGCGGCTGAAAAACTTGAAGAACGCACACAACGTTTAGCAACTGACACTTTCGTCGCAGCCTCCCAAGGCACAAGAATGATCAGATCCATTTCGCGTTCCTGGGCTAGGCAGAGATTCCACTCTGTTTCATCACACCAGTAAGGGCTGGCGTTAGGTTGCAAATGGAGTAAAGGAGGCTTTTCTGCTATCGTATGAATAGATGTAAGGACGCTTGTTTATGAAGCACTACACTGCCGTTGTCGAGCGTGACCCTGATACGGGACTCTACGTGGGGTATGTTCCAGGCTTTCCTGGAGCACACAGCCAAAGCGAGACCCTTGACGAGCTGAATCGCAACCTCCAGGAGGTTATTGCCATACTGCTGGAGGATGGCGAACCGAGGTTGGAAGCCGAATTTGTCGGTATTCAGACGGTACAGCTCGGCTGACCAATGGGCAAACCGCCTGTTCTCAAGCCCCGCGAAGTCGTGACCATTTTGGAACGACTGGGGTTTCGCGAGGTGCGACAGCGCGGCTCATAAGCAGTTCCGGCATACCGACGGCCGTGTCACAACCGTTCCCTTTCATCCAGGGCGAGACATCTCGCCGTCCTTACTCCGCCAGATTGCTCGTGACATCGGCCTGTCGTTGGAAGAGTTTCTTGCTCATGAATAGGCTTTCGGCCAAATCAGACACTCTATCGGACCCACCACAACCACCTGCGATTATCTGGCAAACGGGCTAGAATACATCGATCTTGAACCCTGCCACTCCCTGCTTTCTTTCTAACCCATGAACGATGAAGGTAAACCATGACCATTTGGGTTGATGCCGATGCCTGTCCCAGGGTGATTAAAGAAATATTGTTTCGAGCGGCGGAGCGGACAGCCGTGCAGGTGACCCTCGTCGCGAATCGACTGCTGTATACCCCACCCTCGCGCTATATTTCCGCCCTCCAGGTCGCCGATGGATTCGATGTGGCTGATTCCGAAATCGTGCGAAGACTTCAGGCCGGTGACCTGGTGATCACCGCCGATATTCCGCTGGCCGCGGAGGTCATCGCCAAAGGGGGCCATGCGCTTGATCCACGGGGTGCCATGCATTCAGCCGAGACGATTCAAGCCCGTCTGACGATGAGAGATTTCATGGATACGCTCCGGGCTAGCGGTGTCGATACGGGTGGTCCGTCTGCGCTGAGCCAACGGGATCGGCAATTATTTGCCAAGCATCTCGATCACTATTTAACAACCCTCATCAAGCAGCAGAATGAGAAGGAATAGAGAACGGGGACAAAAAACAGTGTCATGCCACAAAAACTTTCTGTCGCCTTTTTCTCTGGAGAAAAAGGTAGCATTGAGTGAAGGAATTTAAGAGGTCAGCACCCTTGCATAACCATGACCCTTACAACTTATTTCCCTACTCCCGCAAACAGTTCACCGTGACGGCTGAAGTCCCCGCATCGGCCACTGCCAGCCTACCTATAGGTGAAGCCCCCATTGATTCACGGTATTATCTCTTTGAGCTTCACGTGTTCTACATTATCAAGTACTGTTGAATGGCTATGGCCCTTTGAGCCATATCGCTAGAGAGACACAAAGTTAGCGATGGCACCTCGTAAACACACCGAAACGAAACAGTCTCAAGTGACCGGGAAAGGGGCTTTGCCGCGGGCCAGGCGTGTATCTCGCAATGGACGAAGGCCTACTCTCACAAGTCCCCATGTGATTTTTGAAATTTTGTCGAAAGAAGGTATCCTTTGGATGGTGATCCGAAATATCGGCGCTAAACCCGCGTTTTTTATCCGCATCCAATTTGACCAATCCTTTAAGGGCCTCGAGGGAGCCAAACACATGAACACGCTTCCTCTGTTTACCCAATTGGATTTTTTGGGACCCCACAGGGAAATTCAGGCTGTGTTGGACCGAAGTGCCGCCTATTTTCACCGCGACGAACCGCTTCGATTAGTCGCACGAGTAAAATTTGAAGGGGATAACGGCCCTAAGTACGAAACCCGATCCATCCATAATCTTGAGGTCTTTCAGGAATTAGGGTATGTCCATACACCCAAACCTTCGTC
>WHTE01000142.1 GCA_009377845.1 Nitrospirales bacterium
CGCACACACGATGAGCATTTTCAATACTGGGGACGCGCGGTAACCAATGACCAGGGAGACTATTGGTTTAAGACGATCGTCCCCGGCTTTTATCCCATCGATCTGGAAGCCAAGCTGTATCGGCCTTCACATCTGCATTTTAAGTTCCTACCTCCGGACTCTCCACCATTCGTCACGCAGCTCTATTTCAGAGGCGATCAAATTCCCAACAATGCACTCAACCAGGAGTTACTACCTAAGGATGTGGTGATTCTCGACGCCGGACTCACCAAGGAAGAGCAGGAGCGTGTGATTGTGGATTATGCGCCGGATCCGTCAGGAAAGATCACGGACGGCTTGGTGGGGCACTACGACTTTGTAATTCCAGGATAGGGACAGGATGGGACCAGGCTTCCCCCTCAAAAAGACATACTACTGTCCTTGCATATCGCGGATATAGGCGACTTCCTCCTTGAAAAGGGGAAAAAGGGGCTTTAAAAATTCCCCTGAATACTGCCTCTATTTTTAAAGCTGGATTTTGGACAAGACACACTAAATACGGTCAGGGAAGTTGGAAATAATCCCCTCGACTCTCAGCCGCTTCATTCGGTCAATATCTTCAGGTTCATCAACTGTATAGACAAAGACCTTAATGCCGTGTGCCTGAAGCGCCTGAACATTAGCTGGTGTTACAGAATCCAACGCCAATCCCGCATGAGTCGCGTTGGCATCGATGGCGAAGGCGGTGGGATGCACGGGTGCACCCTCAAGCAACGCCAGCGTGTGGGCATCTGATTTCAAGTTTCTCACCGTCAGCAAGTCATCATGAAAAAACGAGGCATAAATCACGGGCCCTTGAAAATGAGCCGCCTGCACGACAGCACAAACCTCAGCGGCAATCCCTGCTACCTTGAGTTCAATCATCGCTCCGGCCCGCCCATTCAGACACGCGAGGGCTTCTTCAAGGAGAGGAATTTGTTCGCCCCCGCCCGCATCCAATCCGCAAAGGACACTGAGTGGCAAGGACTCAACGCTCCCCTGCCCGTTTGTCGTCCGATCGACCGTCCGATCATGAACGAGCACCAAGGCCCCATCCGATGATCGCCGGACATCAAACTCCACCAGATCAACACAGAGTTTAATGGCCTGTTCCAAAGCGGCCAGCGTATTCTCCGGGACATGTCCGGCTGCACCACGATGTCCGATCCGAAGAGGTTTTCTTTGGCGGTAAGGTAAGTGGTTCACTGGTCAAGGAATAAATAAGGAATAATTTCGGTTTCGTAATAAAGGGCAAAGCGGAAAGAAAAGCTCGAACTGTCGAATCAAATTCAGTAGCTAAATATCTCCCGATCGGATCAACTCATATGCCATAAGAAGAGAACCGGATTGCTCAATCTTTGGTGAATGGATTACAGGGCGGCTGCTAGACGATAGAGCCAAACATCTGTGAGGGGCACCAGATCACCCTCATCGGCTGCTCGTAAGGCAGAAAGATAAGGTTGCCGAACGTCTCCAGCTAATGGAGCCGTTTCAACATGCGGCAAAGCCAGTTTATACAGAAGGGCCGCCAGCAAGACTCGTCCGATTCGTCCGTTGAAATCCTTAAACGGATGAATCCACTGAAATCGCCAGTCCACCCAAGCGAGGAAGGCAGCCAGTTCTTGAACGTGAGCGGATTCCGGCGGAAGATGGTGAAGACGCGCCCGAAGATCATCACAAAACATGCGCATAAAGGTTGGGACTTCATAGTACGGCGGCGGCGTATGCTGCCCCACTTGCACATTGAGGTCCCGATATCGCCCCGCCCAGTCAGGAAACAGGTCCCCCGCCAATTCTTTGTGCCGTTCACAAATCCAGCCTGGGGAAATCTCAAGCTCGACGGGCGGGATGTTCAACAGACGCTCTAACAGCCCAGCCAGGTTCACACCAAGCCGTTCGGCGAGTTGCGAATAGGAAAGGGATCCCTGTGAAGTGGTGAAATACCGGGTAGAACCTAGCTCTTCGGGGAAGTCTCCAGAAGCGCTTCCAGGCGATCCATAGAGAGGGGTTGGTTCTCGAATGCCATGGACTGGATCACCCGTTCCCTGAGCACCTGCCGATGAGCCGCTGCCACCTTCTCGGGCGTATTGTGCAGAGCTTGCCATTGGCGCAGTTTGGTCGAGATCAGATCCAGATTGAGTGGAGTTTGCACGTTCATGGACATCATTGTCGCATGCCTTTTCTGAAGAGGCAACTGTCGTACCTTCCACGATGGCAATTTCCTCGTCGGTGAGTTCGTACAGATCGTAGACTAAACGATCAATTTCCCGATCCGTCACCTCAATCTGACGTTGAAAGCGGGTTTTTTCATGGGGATTTTTAACAACAAGAAGTCCTTTATAAAGCTCAAGCATTTTCCGAACAAATGACACCAACTGATCATGTTTTACTTTTTCGGATAGATTGAAAAAGTTGATAATTCTGATTGGAAGCTGTTCGATATATTGGCGATTATATGCATAGTAACCTCCAGAAAATCTGCTGCTAATTGACTGCAAGTAGCTATCCAATAAACGAGAGTTCAAGAGACCTAAGATATATTCATAGTCTAACTTTTGCTCATATTTTAGAGTAATTCCATAACCACCACCCCCACCACCACCGCTCCCCACGAAATAAAAAAAATCGGACAAATCCAAAGTATAGGATGCTGACTTAGCAATACTTGGTGTCATTATTTTCTTTTGCTCCATCTCATTTAAATTCTGCGAACGTCCGAATGCGTACCACTTGCTATGTTTCCATTTCCCCCTTTCCCTCGACTCAAGAATAGACCGATTTTCTAAGAGATACTCCCAGGCTCTGGGATACATACGCACAAATTTTTCCTCGGAAAGCAACTCAGCTCTTCCATCAATTAACTCGTATGGGAAAAATATTGATTTATTCAGTTCATTAACATGGTAACGTCGAATGTTAACAGACCCCTTACAAAGGGGATGCATTAATTTTTCTTCCAAGGCATATTCCTTATGGGTGGCAGAAGAGTAATATTTGCCTTCTTCAGTCTTCCTAAGAATAAAAACTGAGTCGGACCCTGTGATAAGTCCTTGGAAAATTTTTTCAGCTACATCCCTTAGTTTTACTGATTTTTCAACAACCTTCTCAAATAATTTCGATTCCTTACCCAAAGTAAAGTTCCATTCAGTTTTGGAAATCTTATCATTTGGTATAAGGCCCTTTTTTGCTCCTCGCTCAATTTGCCATTTCTTTAAATCATGGACGTAAAAAATCTGACATTGGCTAGCTCCAGATTTTCTCAAAAACAACAAACAAGTATAGGTTGAGGCATTCTCAAAAACCTGCAAGTCACCGAAATGGACAATTTCCGACAAGCATTGTCTACCTGCGATTAATCCACGCAAGGCCTCGCCATATTTAGCCTGGAAAAATTTATGAGGAAGAATAAACCCTAAAAGCCCTGTTTTATTAATAAGCTCAAGCCCTTTTTCAACAAACACGATATAAATGTCATAGTTTCCCTTGGAAGCTGATTTAAACAGAGTTTTATACGCCTCAACTTCCAATGGTGCCCATTCTTTCATTGTTTGGATTCTGACATACGGGGGATTCCCGATGACGGCATCGAATCCGCCGTTTTTCATAATTTCTGGAAACTCCGTTACCCAATCGAATGGATTGATTCGCCGCAATTCCTCTTCGTCCGGCAAAAGCGATTTCGTGAAATAGTCCGTCCCGATCAAACTGTTTCCGCATTTAATATTATTCCCCAAATCTGGCAGGGCCCGTTCACCCACGAAAGAGAGTTGGCTTTTGAGTGTTTCCCCACTTTCGCCTTCAAGCACTTTCAGCAAGAGACTCAGTTTGGTGACCTCGACGGCCTGACTATCGATGTCCACCCCATAGATATTATTCAGCAAGATGCGTTTTTTTTCGTTGGTCGTCAGCTTCCATTCTCCGCTCGGGCCTTGGTAGACCTCCTTGCGATGCTTCGTCGGATCATGGGCGGCATACCAGTCCCGATGGTAGGCCAGGAGGATGGAATAGGCGCCAATGAGGAACGATCCGGACCCGCAAGCCGGGTCCAGGACGCGGAGCTTGGCCAATTGTTTCGGTGTTTTCCCTGCACACAGGACGCCCACCGTCTGTTTGACGATGTAGTCCACGATGTAGGTCGGTGTGTAATAGACGCCTCCGGCTTTCTTCACTTCCGGCTTGGCTTCGATTTTGGCTTGGTGGCTCCCGGTCAGCCGTATGACTTTTCCCAGGAATTGTTCATAGACCTGCCCAAGGATTTCCGCAGGAAAGACGGAAAACTCATAGGGGCTTTCGGGATAGTACAGGCGCCGAATGATGTCTTTAAGGATTTTGTCATCGATGAGCAAGTTGGGCGACAGCGTATCAGGTTCCTCAGAGCGCCCCTTTTCTTTTTGGAAATGAAACAGGCCGGAGTTGTACCGATCATCGGCTTGGCTGTATAGGACACAGAGCCGATGATAGACCTCCTCGCCTTTGAGCAACGACTGTAATTGGCCATAGATTTCTACCCCGCGATCTTCACAGATCCTGAGGAATATCAGGCGATCAATCGTCCGTTGAACGGCAAAGTTGAGGTCCTGAACGGTTAATGCTGAGTTCCGCAGGGCGAGATGACGGGCCAGGGTGTCGCGCCACCCTTCAATTTCGGTCAAAAACTCTTTGTCGACAGTGGCGGTACCACGTTTTCGATCAGAAACGGCGTATTTATCGAAGGACCCTCTGAGAATCGCATCCATCGAAAAAATGCCAGCAATTTCCTCCCAACGAGTCGGGTAATCCTGGTAGGTGAGATAAAGGATGCGCCCGGTTCCCGCTTTATCGGTCGGCTTGGGTTTGGTGCGGGAATCGTAAACGGCAAATTCTTCAAAGTCCGTCAATATCGAGAGCGGCAACTTTGCGGACCAGGCATACCGGCGCAATTGATACGCTGGACTAATATCGTCTTTGACATTAACCGACGGTTTTTTGGCTTCCAGAAAAAATTTTCGCGTTCCACCAATGCGAAAACAATAATCTGGGGCTTTGGTTGCCCCACCGATCTTGATGGCATCCTCATGAATGACATCTTTATACGCTTCGGCGTGCCCCATCCTGTTGATGACATCCCAACCAAGCGCCTCAAAGAAGGGATCAAGAAATTCTCTCCGCAATTGGGTTTCGTTATAGCCCTGTGTGCGATACGCTTCGACGTTCCGATGAAATCGGTCGACGAGTTCCTGAATGATGGGTGGTGGAGATTGAGGCACGATACTCGGCTGAACCATGAATCAAGGATGCAAGGGATTGTAGGAAGGGATGATAATTCAGTCAATGCCAAACTAGCCCTCATCTTTTTCCCTGTCTCCGCTTCAAATTCCTTAGATTTTTCTAGACCGCAGATTCCGTTTTGCTATTCACCAAGGTATACCTATGCCAATCTCCATTTGGTTACGTTGACTATAAATGAAAAGAAATTGAGACGGGTTTAGACGTGAGTGAGGATAATGCCGAGGGGCAGGACGACACCTCGTCTTCACCAAGCATGCCTGTCGGGTTACGGTCGGACGGCCTAACCGGACCTATTCAACGGTTTTCATAGCACATGACTCGAAATTTTTCTGATAGAATTGGCACGTTGATTAATCAGCCGAACATGAGTCGCGATTATTTGATTTGTATGGGGAGACACTCCAAAAATTTTGAGATTGCCAAGTATCTGGCGAACTTATTGGACCGTCGTTTTACGATTCCAGGAACTTCGATTCGGATTGGCTTGGATCCAATTGTCGGCCTGATCCCGGGTGTGGGTGATGCCATCGCAAGTCTCGTCGGATCCGTCATCCTTATCCTTGCTGCTCAATCTCAACTTCCCAAAATCGTGTTAGTCCGCATGAGTTTGAATATTGCGTTAAACGGCATGATTGGTGCTATTCCCATTCTCGGCGATCTTTTTTCTGTCTGGTTCAAAAGTAATGTGAGAAATGTCGAATTGCTGGAGCGATATGCTGTTGAGGATCGCCGCACCTCCACGGCCGGAGATTGGGTCTTCGTGATAGGGCTACTGTTAGGCATCGTTTTTGTGTTTGTAGGAGCGGTGGTGGGAATTGTCTGGCTTATAGCGCGTGTATGGGAAGTCGTAAAGTGAAAGCAATGAGATTTTCTCGACTTGTCGCATGCGAGGGACATTACCCGATTGGAAGTCTTTTCTAAAATTACACATGAGTGAGAATAATGCCCAGGGCCACGACGACACCGCCTGCCATCGCCGCCAGACTGTAAGGCTTCTCTTCACGTTCAGCCAAGGGCAGAAGGTGCGTGGCTCCCACATAGACTAATGCTCCCGATGAAAGAGCCAGCAGGGCACCCAAGACCGTCTGATCGATTTCATGGATGATGGGAAATGCCGCGACCGTCCCCAGTGGCGTGGTCAGTGCTGCGGCCAGAAAAGCCAGCAGCCATGATTTTTTTGGCGTGAACCCGCCACGAAGCAACAGCACATAGGTAAGAACCCCTTCCGGAAACTCATGCAAGACCATGCCGATGGCGGCCAACGTTCCGGTTAAGACACTGACGCTAAACGTGATGGCATACACCACTCCATCCAGCAGTGAGTGCAGGCCAATACCGAGCAAAGGAATCAGCCCGATGGCCGTGTCGGGGGTCCGATCGCAGACATAGGCATGAATAAACCGGTTGATCAGGTAAAAGGACAGGTAGCCCACAAGCAAATACACCGGGGCCTGCTCGTTCATAGTGAAGGCATGGGGAATAATATGGAGAAAGGACACGGTGATGAGCGCACCCGCCGCAAAACAGGAGAAGTAGGTCGCGTTGTGTTGTCCCCATGTTTCGAACCGGCGAATGGTGAAAAGACCCAGGGTGGTGACCAGAGCGGCGAGCAGGCTGGCCAGAATGGCAAATTCATAATGTGAATTCGTCATGGGAACTGCTCAACAATACTCACTGCACCAAAAGTTTCGGGGTATGTAGAAGGAAAGCCGTCTCATCATCGCACCCCTACCCACCTTTTTCAAAGGGGGAACTGGACCCCCGGTGAATCGCCGGGCGAGGGAGCGGGACGGGTACCGTGATGAATAAGGAGTCACCATTCTGTCATCCCCGCCAGTGGTCAGCATGGATCCATCAGGGGGAAACCGGCAGCAGGGGTGAGGCGGCAGGGGCAACAATAGGGAAACAGGAACCAAGATGGATTCCCGATGAACAATGTCGGGAATGACGGAGGGAGAAGGTAGGCCGGGTTAGCAACGCGTCACCCGACTATGTGCCTGACGCCTTACGCCGGCCGTTTTTCCAAAGCATGCCTGTCGGGTTACGGCCGGATGGCCTAACCCAACCTACTCAACTGAGAAGAAATAGCGCGCAGAAGATTTCACTTAGCATCCGAGTTTTTCTGTCCAAGGGTTGGGGTCCACTGCTCCATTCATCTGACACTGTCAGAGAAAGCATGCTCGTGCCTCATTCCTTCAAGCGAAAGACTTGGTGGCATTTCACACAGGCGTGGAGGGTCTGCTCAAGGTGGGGCAAAATCTGTTTGAGGTCCTTGGTAGGAATCACCGCGCCCAGGTCTTCCGCGGCCTTATGGTGCGCCATCGCCAGCTCATGGTACGCGGACGGGAATGTGGCACCCTCCTCTCGCTGCATGGCCATATGATGTTTCGGGAAACCAAGTTCTTCGTTCGCGAGAATTGCTGCCTTGGCAAAGTCTTCTCGCGCCAGTGCAGCGACGATGGCGTCGATGGCCTCGAGATGTTCCCGCATAGTCAGTTTGAGACCCTCTTGCGCAGCCGGTGGGAGATTCAACGCCATGCGCTTTGTTGAAGACGTCTTCGGCGTACCAGGTTCCACCTTGTGCGTACCATGCTGATCGGTCTCTGCGCTCGAAAGACCAGCGAGGGAGCACAGCAAAAAGATTATCATGACCATTCCAGCCACTGCCTTCACCTGTTTCATAGTCTCTCCTTTTGTATGATGTGACATCCCGTAAGTCAAAATTATTCGATTCAGTGGTTTTGCGTGCCAAGTGGCTGCTTGATGTTGACTGCCCCTCGCAGGTCTCCGGTTTTGTACCCCGTGACTGCATCGAAGGGATAGTTATTTTTGAAGACGGCCCTGGTTGTTTCCGGAATGGTCTCTGGTGACCCATGACAGAGCAGATACTTGGGCTGAACGGCAATAGGTTTCATGAACCGATAGTATTGACCTCCCGGTTCTGTCACGACCTCTCCATAACTCATGCCGGCCAACGCTTCCCCTTTGACAGCTCGTGCAGCAAATTCTTCGAGGATGTTCTGCTCCCACGCATCCGCCATCCCAAGCAAGGGATTTCGTACATGGGTTCCCACCGTATCACCCGCCATCCGTTTTCCCGCGACAGCCGGTTGGCGAGTTCCGGAGCCATCTCTCCATACACCTTGATGGCTTCCAATGGCCCTCCCTTGCCCATTTCCCGTGTCATCGTTTCATTCCAACTCCTGCAGGAACGCCCCGGCCACGTTCGCGGCAGTTTGTTCGCGATCGATGGGATCGGCTTGAACCAGGGATGTCGCAAGCGAGAGGCTTGCGAGGACGCCTATGAAAGCGTTGAGGGCGGTTGATCTACTCACGGTCATCATGGTTGATTCCTCGCGTTCCGCTTGAAACCAATCAGGAAGGGTTGAATAAGGCCGCCGGTGGCATTTTTCAGCAATTCCGTTATGGTTATTTGAACGTCATCATGTAGGCGGTAATCGCATAGATATCCTTCTCCGGAAGCGGAGGCTTGGGAATATACGCACCGCTTTTTGGCTCAAAATCATCAGGATTGAGATTGAAGCGATAGACCCAATCGGCCTGGAGACGATTCCCCATATTGACGAGGGATGTGCTGGAAGTCCCCCCGGTATAGCCACGCCGGTTTGTAGCCGGAGTCCAATGGCAATTTTGGCAGGCATGCTCACGGTACAGTTGATTGCCCCATGCGAGTTCTTCCGGGGTGCCCGGCTTCATGATGCCCTCGGTGATCCTCGCATCTTTCAGGGTGCTTAAAAAATCAGCCACCTGTTTCGCTTCACGGGCCAAGAGCGAGAGGTGCCGCCCCTTTCGTTTGGCGTTAAAATCGTAACCGACCGGGTACAGTTTTTCCTTCGGATTTTCGAGCCACGCCACCAACCAGGCTCGTTGGTATTTATTCCCGGCCCAGATCAAGTCCGGCGCGTGTTTTGTCGAGCGCGGCATCGGCGCTCCTTCAATTCGATGGCAACCCACACAGCCGGATTTCACGATCTTTTCTCCCTCAGTCGGAGGTTGAACCGCTCTTGCGGGGAAAGAAAGCCCTGCGAGCACACAGACGGTGAGAACGGCTCCGTTAATGAGTTCGCGAATTGACCTACGACCTGTTCCGAAGTGGAAATGCTTGAGTTTCATCGGTCAGGCACTGTCTTCTGAATGGTGAACGATCAATGAAAAGCACACGTCCGAGAGACCATGTCATCAGGAATGAAACGAAGAATCTCGTTCAGCCAAGACTGCTCTAGCTGGGCACAGATCCTTCGCCACTGGCTCAGCAACTGTCTTGAATGTCAATGAGCATGCATCGGTCTATCTTGCCATGTTGTCTGCTGCTTGATCATCGCATTGAGAATGGTCAGCAGCTTACGCATACAGGC
>WHTE01000143.1 GCA_009377845.1 Nitrospirales bacterium
TTGACCAACCGATGCCGGACGACATCTTGTTCGGAAAAATACACAAATTGTATCCCGTCGATATTGAGGAGAATTTCAGCAATCTGCGCTAATCCGGATCTCTGGGAATCGGGTAAATCGATTTGGGTGATATCCCCGGTCACAATCGCTTTGGAATTGAGTCCGAGCCTGGTCAAAAACATTTTCATTTGTTCAGCGGTCGCGTTTTGCGCTTCATCCAGAATGACAAACGCATCGTCGAGCGTTCGCCCCCGCATGAACGCAAGGGGAGCGATTTCAATTTCGCCACGTTCAATGAGCCGATTGGCCCGTTCAATGTCCATCATGGTGTACAACGCATCGTATAAGGGACGCAATAGGGATGCACTTTGGCAAATAAATCTCCTGGAAGAAAGCCAAGATGTTCCCCCGCTTCTACTGCGGGCCGCGCGAGAATGATGCGACTGACTTGTTTATGCGTGAGGGCTGCGAGCGCCATAGCCATGGCCAAATAGGTTTTTCCCGTCCCGGCCGGTCCAATGGCAATGACCAGATCTGATTTGTTTATGGCTTCGAGATAGGCCTGTTGATTGGGAGTCTTAGGATTGACGTTTCCTTTTTTCGTCGGAAGAGCGCTCGCCGAAAAGGTATAGGGCTTGAGTGGAATGTCACGCTGTTCTTCTGTGGCCCGAATCGCTCGTGAGATATCGTCAGGTTTCAATTCATAATAGGTTCGGGTCCAATCGGCTAATTCCCGCAAAATATGTTCGGCCCGCAGAACTGACTCAGGTTGACCATGAAGGGTGATTTCATCGCCCCGGGCCGCCATCCGGACCTGGAGTTCACCCTCGATCATTTTGAGGTGCAGATCGTGCGGGCCGAAAAGATTGGCTAAATCGACCCCTTCTCGTAGTTTAATTTTTCGCACGTAGGATTCGAATGACCCTCCTCGTCAGTTGCGTTTCAACCTGCTTTTTATTCTAACAAAGGTTTCAGTTAGGCTCAAGGAACGAAATGGGAGGCTACCGTTTCTTTTGGCAGGCCGAACAATAAAACGAGCTGCGCTCACTCTGCATCCGTTTGATCAGGGTTGGGCACCCATGCGAGCACGGCAATCCTGCCTTCTGGTACACTTGATGGACTTCCTGGAAGTGCCCTTGCGATCCATCCGGAGCACGAAAGTCTCTGATGGAAGAGCCTCCGGCGGCAATGGCTTCCCGTAAAACCATGTGCATGATGCGATAGAGCCGTTGACAGGATGGGGCTCCCAGCCGATAGCCGTGAGCCTGTGGGTGAACTCTGGCGCGGAACAGGATTTCATTGGCGTAAATATTTCCAATCCCGGCGAGGCGATGTTGATCAAGGAAAAATGGTTTCAGCCGGCCTCGACAGCTTTGAATAAGCTGGACAAAGGGTTGTTCGCCTATGTCCAGGGCGTCAGAGCCGAATCGGCGTTGCATGAAGGCTTCCAATTCCGGTAAGGCGAACAGCCAGAGCCGGCCAAACCGGCGGGGATTCCAGTAATGCAGCTCAGCGGCCTGCGCGCCGGAAAGCCCGATGCGGCAATGAAGGTGTTGAGGGGATGAGGCCAGAGTGCGATGAAAAAACCAGAGTCCGGTCATCCCGAGTTCTGAAAGAAGATACAGGGCTTGATTGGATCGCTGACAGGTAAAGATCAAACACTTCCCTTTCCGGACGATATTGGTGATCGTGGAACCCTGGAGCCAGGAGATGAGGTCATGCCCTGTGCGAACAATATCCGAACGGTGAATGGTGAATGTTTCAATGGTCCCACCCAGGACATGACCGTTCAGATGGTTCAGGATGACTTCAACTTCAGGGAGTTCTGGCATGGAAGGCGATGTGGGAAAGGTGGAAGGTTAGAGTGAGTGTCCTCAAAGTCGTCTCTTGTGACATGGAGCGTTGTATCAGATTTCATGTGGCACTGGATATCGCCTTCATTTCTTGCTCTTGCAAAGGAAAGGCTCGGCACGGGAATTCACGTAGATAATGGGGCTGTTGAATATTTTGATTTTTGATCCGCATGTGGATAACCGAGAGCCATACGAAAAAATTCGGGAGTGTTCAAAAATGCCCGTCCAGTCCTGAGGCCTCTCGAAGGGAAGGCCGCAGCCTCTTGGACGAGCGGAGCGTATGAAGGAATACGTGAGCACGGCCAAGGGGCGACCGGCCTGCGCGCTTGCGCGTCGAAGCGCTTCAGCGCGTAGACGTGAAGCCGCTCCGGCGAAGGCAGGAAACGCCGCTGGCCTGCCTGCCGAGCCTACTCCGCCGAAGTAGCTTCGGCTACGAAGGCCGGGAGCTCCGGCGCAGCCACGGTGGCCTTTTTCCGCATTCCCATAATGGAAACATACAGATAGGCGGGAACAAGGGAAAGGGGGAGCCGGCTCACACGGTCTAAGGAATCGAGGGCTGTTAGGGGAGCGGGAGAAGAAATTTTCTTCGTAAGGTGTGAAACGTAGGGGGTACGGGGAACAACGTGAGGAGTAAGCAGAAACGATACATTCTACAGTTTATGCCATGCCTCTTTTGCGTCCTACTCCTTACTCCTCACTTCTCACGTGGCATTTTTCAACGGTTCCCAAAGGAAAAACGGAGGTCGGAGTGAGTTGGTTGCGGGAACTCCGAAGGAAGCCTATACTTTCATAAAGAACATTTTTACGGGACGGGTAGGAAGAGTCATGACACAATTAAGCGTCAAGCAGGTTGAAGAACGATTGGGAGAAGTGAACTGCCCCATTTGCAAGGGCAACCGGTTTGGAATCGATTCCAGGACCGAAACCGGGGATGGAAATTGGAAAGCAATTTGTCGTGGTTGTTTTTATACCTTTCCCGTCCACGCAGATATGGAATTTTATCTACAAACACAGCCGGATATTCCCTACCACCTCAAAGAAATTGCGTGTCAAACCTGTCGGCATCGGGGGGTATCGTTGAATTTTAGAGCTGTGCTCTCTGTCCGTGAATCGGTCTATTTCGTGACCTGTCCAAGTTGTCATGTAAAGTTTCCTGAGCGGTCATTTTTGGAATCGTTTGAATAAACATGGTAGAGGAGAATATCGTCATGGATCACGCAAAAAAGCCTGAAAAACACAAAGATTCCGACTCCGACGCCAAAGATCCCAAGACGCAATCTCCAAAAATTAAAAAAGAATTGTCTGTCATATCTCTCCCTCATGACAATGATGTCATGGCTCAAGAAATGGCCGAAATGTTTGACGAAGATCGAGTCACGCATCGACATGGGAATGCCGAACCGGAAAAGGATTAATTCCGCACGGACTCTCCCTCATCCTCGCAGGGTTATGGCGGATATCCACTCTTCTTCCTAAAATTGAACACAAGTGAATAAGCCCCTACCTAGTGTGTGACACTGTTCTGACGTCTCAATTTCCCCACTCCGATTCCCTCTCCATCCTTTTCTTCTGCGATCAACGAGGCTCTAGATATGTTTAAGGACAACGGGTAGTTGAGAGAATTGATCCCGTTCTTGCTGAAGAGCCTCACGGGTCCGATCCTGTTCTACCACTAACCTCCTATAGATTTCTAAAGCCCCTTCCGTCGTCCCCTCGCGCCCGATCATTTCAAGTTCGTAACTCACTTCGGCCAGGGATGTGGCTCCGATTGATCGGCAGGAACCCTTACAAGTATGTGCAGCCCTCAACAAGGCTCCGGGATCCTGTTGATTCAACGCCAGATGGATCGTTTCCAGATGGCGAGGAAGGTCAGCGAGAAATTGATCGACGAGTGTCATGAAAAAGTCAGGAACGTCGTCTCCACCAAGATTTTGTAATTCCTGAATCACTCTGAAGTTCAGGACGGGTAAGAGCGGTTTGGTCTGAGAGGCCTCAATCATTGTCGGAGGTTGGGGCAGAATGGCTTTTGGGGGTGGGGCAGGCGTCCCGGTTGCCGACGCTTGGATGGAAACGGGAATCCATCGTTGGATCATGTTTCCCAACTGTGCACGGGAAACCGGTTTAGCCAGAAAGTCATCCATGCCCGATTCAAGACACCGTTCACGATCCCCGGAAAGGGCATTGGCCGTCAGTGCGATAATAGGGATGTGAGGGGTGAGGCGTAGCGCGTGAGGAGCAGGTGTTAACGTATCTTGTTCGCCTGACTCCTGACTCTTCACTCCTAACTTTTCGCATTTCGCTTCATGCCTTTCGCCTTCCACCTCCCATCTTCGAATTTCCCGCGTGGCGGCTAACCCGTCCATTTCCGGCATTTGACAATCCATCAATACGAGGTCATAGGGTTGTGTTTGGACGGCTTGTACGGCTTGCGCTCCATTCTCCACGACGTCCGTCTGGAGACCGAGTGTGGCTAGCATACGCACCGAGACTTGTTGATTGATCAGATTATCCTCAGCCAACAAAATCCGGCCGTGAAACCGGATACGACTTTCTTGCACGGTGTGCTTCGTTCTGAGAGGCGAAGCGGACAAAGTGGTCGGGGAACCGCAATGATCGGCTTTCCCCAATGCCAAGGTTAAGGCTCGATGAAGATGGTGGTACCGAATCGGTTTTGTCAAAGAGGCGGCAAAGCCTGGCACCTCCCCCTCTCGGGCGTTGTCGTGTTCGCCAAAGGTCCTTACCAGTACAAGCGGAGTGGCAGAATGCGGGGAATGGTGTTTGATGGTTTGCCCCAAGGTCAGGACATCCATATCGGGTATCGAGTGATCGAGAATGGCGACGTCACACGGGGTGTTCTCCTCAATGGATTGAGAAAGCACGTTCAGTGCTTCATGTCCACTGGTGGCTTTCAGGCAGATCATGCCCCAGGATTCGACATAGTGCCTCAGCAAACGAAGATTTGTGGGATTGTCATCAACCACGCATACGCGCAACCCTTCCAATGATGGAACGGGTTGAGTGACTCGAACATTCCCTTGGCGTTGGAAGGGAAGGATGAACCAAAAACAACTTCCCATCCCCGGTGTGCTTTTGACGCCGATGTGTCCACCCATCAGTTCCACCAATTGCTTGGAAATGGCCAATCCCAAGCCGGTCCCCCCGTATTTGCGGGTGGTAGTCCCGTCGGTTTGACTGAAGGCATGAAAGAGACGGGATTGGGCTTCCGGCGAAATCCCGATGCCGGTATCGGTGACTTCGAAATGCACCAAGAGACTGCGTGAGGCGTGAGGCGGGAGGCGTGAATCGTCGCTCGTCGCTTGGGGGTCATTGTATCCCTCGACGCCTTCCGGGTTCTGGTCGTCTGCTGTGACGTGTATGAAGACCTCACCTTGCTCCGTAAACTTGAGGGCGTTTCCCACCAGATTGAGCAGGACCTGCCGGAGACGTCCCGGGTCTCCACGAACATGAGATGGGAGGATGGCATGCACGAGTCCCATGAGTTTCACGTGCTTCCGTAAGGCTTGTCCCGCTAGGAGATCCAGGACTTCCTCCACGATCGTTCGTAACTCGAATTCAATCGTTTCCAACTCGAGTTTGCCGGCCTCGATCTTTGAAAAATCGAGGATGTCATTGATAATGGTGAGCAGCGTCTCGGCGGAATGCTTGACGATATCTGCGCATTCCCGCTGCTCCGGAGTTAAATTCAGATCCAACAGCAAGCTAATCATCCCAAGGATGCCGTTCATCGGAGTGCGAATTTCGTGGCTCATGTTCGCCAGGAATTGGGATTTAGCTTGAGCGGCTGTGAGCGCTTGATCGCGTGCTTTGATCAGCTCAACGTTCCATCGTTCAAGGTGTTGGGAGACATCGAGGATTTTGGCCTCTGCCTGTTTTTTTTGAATGAACTCGCTGATTTGGCTGGAAAGCGAAGTAAACATGACCAGCATGGAAGAATCGGGTTCCAGAACACGGGCGCTAAAAAATTCCATCACTCCAACCTTATTGTTTTGAAGCCGGAGAGGAAATGCCAGAGCCCCGTGTAAGGACTCTTTTTCAGCAAACGCTTTGCGGGGAAAGTTGTCGTCCTTGACGACGTCGGTCACCCAGGCGGCTTTCCCATCGGCCCACACCCGTCCCGGCAGTCCGACGCCACGAGGAAACGATGTGGCCCGCGTCACCGCTTCAAACTCCAGGTAAGCGCCGGCCTGATATTGCCAGACTTCCACGCACTGGAGGCAGTTGCCCCCGTCGTCTTCTTGCCATAGCGCCCCCAGTCGCCATGAGAGCTCCTCACCAATGGATTGCAAGAGCATCGAAATGGCTTCGTTTACCGCCGGACTTTTCGCCAGAACTTGCGTCACGGCCTGGTGCACGTTCGTTCGTCGTTCCGCCATTTTCTGGTCGGTCAGATCACGGATGATTCCCGTGAACAAATGATGGCCTGTCCAATGCACTTCACTGAGGTGAATATCTATTGGAAAGAATGTCCCGTCTTTCCGCATGCCTTCCACTTCCCGCCGCCGGCCCGCCCTACTGGTCTGGTCCGTCCCCAGAACCCGCTCGAGGTATTGATCATGGGAATATCCGGATGGGATAGGTATGAGCAGACAAACATGACGTCCGATGATGTCGTCGGCTGTATATCCGAAAATCCGGGAAGCCGCTTCATTAAAGGATTCCACCATCCCATGTTCATTCATCGTGATCAGGCCATCCGCGGCTCCATCCATAATTGCACGTAGACATCCTTCGCTTTCCTGGAGTCTCTCTTCAGCCTTCAGCGCCCGGGCGGCTTCGGCTTGCGCGGCCAGCCATTTGGTTTTCACGACTCCGGCCACTGATTGAAAGGCTCCGACAGCTTCCGTCATTTCATCGTTGCCTTCGGTGGGAAAATCGACTCGTTCCAGTTCACCCTGCAACAGGCGATCACTGACTTCGCGCATGCGATTGACGCTGGAAATCGTCGAGAGGTAGAAGGCGACGAACATATACAACACCAGAAGAAGTGCTGCCAAGGTCACGCCCTCCAACACCCACTGCCGGTTTTTCACGGCGGATAGTCTGGCGTTGAGTGTCTCTTCCAAAATAGGAATCACCAGCGACTCAAGGCTTAAAACACTGTTCAGTGCCTGAGTGACGGTATTCCAATATACAGTGAGTGTCTCGAACGAATTCTTACTTGAAAGCAAGCTCTCGCTCATCGCCTGGCTCACTCTGTCGCTCTCGCGGAGGCTGTCCTGGAGGGAGGGATGTAAGGCTTTTCGGAACGCAGGGTTTTCTTGAAAGACCACCATGAAGTTTCGGAGCGCGGTTTCCTGGGTGATTTCCACCGCTCTTCTGATATAACCCAATTGGATCCGCTCCTGATCCGTCAATTTTCCTCGGGCAATAATGCCTGCTCCTAATCCCCGAAGCTGACCGATCGCTTCTGCCCACTGAGGAAGACGGAAGACGATCGCTTCCATGAGATAATAACTATCGAGGCGAGGATCGAGAATCAGATTCGAGCGATCTCCTACATGGGCGATCAATTCGAGCAACATGCGAATCAATCCCGTGTGACGATTAAATGTCTCCTGGCGTGTTAGCCCGGCTTTCTCCTCCTGGAATCGCTGCCAGTGATCGAGGAATTCCATCCAGAGCCGTGTGGTGTCAAGCTGAGTCCCGAATCTCCGATCCAGGTCATGAATGAGTTGAAGATCTGTTTGTATGTCCGACTCAAGTTTGCCGGCAATGTCGAGAAAAGCCTTCTCACCGCTAAGCCAGGCTTCCGTCATGCCTCGATGAGTTTGCAGATCCGCGACCATTTTATGAATGCCCTTGAGGTACTGAGTTCCCGCGAGTTCTTTTTCCGTGAACTGGATGGTGGCATTGATTTCCTTTATTCCCAAATACATAGAAATCGTTAAGGGCAATACGAATAAGCAACTGATCAGTGCAAATTTGTATGGATAGCGCAACCGGTTCAATACTTGGATTCCGGGATGACACAAGGCTCTCACGATATGCCATACGCTCTTCTTCCCCATTCCAGTTTTTTTCGGATTCATCGGGTTATTCATGATTTCTGCATTTTTGGCTCAGGTGTTCACTTGGCAATTTGATGGCTTTATAGTTCATCGGACATAGCAGATCGTGACTAAATGAGGGAAATTTCACCTCGCTGGTAAGATTTTCTATTATGGTGGTATATAAGTTGCATTTAAGTTGCATTTAATTTGCAAACTCGAGTAGCATCGGCCACGTTTTTGAGAAATTACGTATTCGGGGATCGTGTGTCCGGGGCATGCGCTACATATGAAGAATTTGTATTGAAAGGTTGGCTTGTCATCCTTCCTGGTCCATCTCTCAGTTTTGGGCCACGTCTCCATCAAGATGTAGTCAGGATGTATGCGAAACGCTGCTGCAGGCTCTCCTTGCGGCAAGCCTATTCATCTTCAATGCTAAGGAGGTTTAATGAGCAGGAAGCTATTCGTATGTTGGCTGTTTCTCGGCCTATGCTTGGTGCCCGGTTGGGGTATGGCAGGGACTCTTGGGAAAATTACCCTCAAAGATGGCAGTCAGGTGTATGGGGAAATAATGGAAATGACCGAGGGCATGATTACGGTCAAGACCTTGTTTCATGAGGGAGACCCCATAAAAATCAAGTGGTCCGAAGTGACGGGAATCGAAACCGAGGAGCCCATGACCTTTGTTCTGAGTAATGGAATCATCTTGCAGGGGAAACCTGCTATGACACAGCCGGGGACGCTGGATGTCAAAACAGAGTTATTACCTGAACCTATACCTGTTCAGGTCGAGTCGGTATTGGCAGTGAATCCCCCCGTCAAAAAGCCGGTGGTCTTTACCGGCAATCTCAATTTTGGGGGATCGGTCACAACCGGCAACACGGACGTGAAAAATTTTAGTTTTGTCGGAGAACTGGTCGCCAGAAGTGAGCGACTGCGGCTAACCTTGTTGGGACGTTATCTGTATGGTGAGAACGAGGGAGAGTTAAATGCCCGCAATGCGTTTGGCACGATCAAGTTAGATTTTTTTGTGAGAAAACGCTTCTATGTCTATACCGGCGCCTTGTTTGAACAGGATACGTTTCAAGATCTCAATCTTCGGACCTCCGTCTTTGCGGGTCCCGGATATCAATTCATCGATGTAGGAGACTATGCAAGTCCTTATTTAGACAAGATGCAACTCCATGGTGAAATTGGATTGGGGTATTTTAACGAAGACTTTAAGCGTGCCGAAGACATGAATTATTTTACCGGTCGATGGGCCGTGAATTGGCATTGGCCTGTCTTACCATGGCTGACCGTGTTTCATCAGCATCAAGGATTTCCCTCTCTGGAAAAAACCAGTGATTGGTATGTAACCTCTCAACAGGGAATTCGTATGAATATCTGGGAAAACTTCATTACGACCTTTCAGATCAATTGGCGGTATGATAATTCCCCGGCTCCTGAAACCAAAAAGTCTGACACACAATACATCCTGTCCCTCGGGTATGCGTTCGAATCATAAGTTACACAAGTTCCTGAAGGGATTCGGCTCTCGATTGAGAGTCGATTCCCCCGGGGCTCCCTTCTCATCCTTAAGACTTTAAGACTTCTTCCGTTCCTCCTCTTTTTTCAATGAAGGAATGGCATGGATGGCTCTCGATTGGCAGCCTTCACTATCGTTGACCTCTTACTAGGGCGTGTTAACACTAAATGATATATGTTGTATACTGCGGCCATGGAACTTACCAAGTCGCAGTACCAACTCATTCAACCCTTTTT
>WHTE01000011.1 GCA_009377845.1 Nitrospirales bacterium
AATCGGAACCACTACCATAACGCTGGATGTGGCTAACCAGGGGATTGACCAAGCGAAGCAAACCATGGAAGAAGCCATGAAATCAGGGAATGTTAAAGACATCGTCGCCAGGTTGACCGGCACTGGGGCTCCCTCGGAAGCTCAATCCGGAGCCGGCCATAATGGGTAAATCACTTCCTGTCCTCAATTCATTTCTCAATACGTTGACTTCGTTAGGAGGCAGCGCAGTATCTCGGTTTGAATCCTTGCGTCCTGATTCCGGTGAGCCTGGAGATGGCCGAACCGTGGATGATTTTAAACCTTACCTTGTGGCTCTCAATTTAACCAAACGATGCAATCTAAAATGTGACCATTGTTATCTGGATGCCACGACAAAAATGGGTGGGGGGCACGATGAATTAACGACGGAAGAGTGTTTTCGTCTCATTGATCAGATTGCCCAAGTCAATCAGGGTAGCCTCCTTGTTATTACCGGGGGAGAGCCGTTGGTGCGCCCTGATATTCTTGATATCGCGCGTCACGCTGTCGAACAACGGTTTATGGTGGTGTTTGGCACGAACGGTATGCTGATTGATGACAAGATTGCCAAGGAAATGGTGAAAATTGGCGTGATGGGCGTGGGCATTAGTATTGATTCACTGGATTCCGCAAAACACAACGCTTTTCGAGGATTACCTGGTGCATGGGAAGGGGCTTTGGCTGGTATTGAAGCCTGCAAAAGAAATAGCCTGCAATTTCAAGTACATTTCAGCGCTCAGCCCATGAACTATCAGGAATTGCCAGCAGTCATTGATTGGGCACACGATCTGGGTGCTAAAGTCTTAAATGTCTTTTTCATGGTGTGTACCGGAAGGGGGGAAGAACTTACCGATATCACCCCATCACAATATGAAGAGGTTTTGAGCTATCTAGTTGAGAGCCAGGATAAATATCACGACATGCTGGTTCGAGCGCGTTGTGCACCCCATTTCAAGCGCCTTGCCTATGAAAAAGACCCAAATTCTCCCATCACCAAAGCCCAAGGGTACATGGGTGGAGGATGCCTGGCGGGGACCAACTACGCGCGTGTGACCCCCAATGGTGATCTCACGCCGTGTCCGTATATGCCCTTGTCTGCAGGAAACATCCGCGAAAACAGTTTTGTTGACCTATGGGAAAATTCAGAGATTTTCCATTCCTTTCGCTATCCTCACCTCAAGGGTAAATGCGGGGATTGTGAATACAGTGAAATTTGCGGCGGGTGTCGCGCCCGCCCCTACGTGGACCATGGGGATTGGATGGATGAGGACGAATGGTGTCTGTACACTCCAAAAGGGGGAGAGAAAATCCAAGTGGCCTTCAATGTTTCAGAAGCCACGTCCGTGGAATGGGATCAAGCAGCAGAAGAACGGCTCAGTCGTATCCCGTACTTCCTTCGGGCCATGGTTAAAAAGGGTGTCGAGCGGCACGCCATCGAACAAGGCATTCCGGTAGTGACTATCGAATTGATGGAAGAACTTCGAAAACGTCGGTTCGGGAACGAAAAACCTGTGTTTAAGTTCTAATGGAATCCCTCATCGGAGTCCTCTCGGACCTCAACCAGATTACTCCCATCCTGGTGCATTGGCTGCATCTGCTGTCTGCCGTGGTATGGATTGGAGGGCTGGCCTTTCTTGTTATGGCTGTCACGCCAGCTCTCAAAACTACTGTCCCGAAAGAATTCATCCGACCCATATCCGAAACCTTCTATCGGCAATATAAACGCGTGGTGGGGATTCTGTTGGTGGTTATTCTCTTCACTGGCGGCGCCAATCTTCATTATGTGAGTCAGGGTATGATCATGCAGTCGGGGGAAAGTGTGGCTCATCACGCCAAATACCTCACCGTTTTTTTCATCAAATTGGCGTTGGTGCTAGGAGTCCTGACTATTTTTCTATACACCGTCATCTTTAAAAATGAACCCACCGGCGGTGAGACACAAGAAGAGCTGGAAGAAATGGCCGTGGAGCCGGTTCCTTTTCAGCGGGTTGCGCTGTGGATGGGGGTATTTATCATTCTTTGTGCAGCGGCAATGAAACATCTCCATGTGTAGCACCCCGTTACCTCAGTGATTACTGCTGGGCGTAGTTTCCTCTCGATTTCCTCTTCAGTAAACAGTGGATAATATAGCTAGTGATTAAATTTTATTGCCCTGTCCGAGAGGACGCAGAGCTGTGCGTGGGATTTGACTAAGCGGCTCTAGCCGGTATATCACTGAACAGATTTTACCAATCCTCCGTCCCTGTTGAATCTGGTAAACTACTTCACAGATAGAAACAAGTTCTTTTCTTACGCCGTTTATCCATTAAGGATTTCGTTGCTCAATGGCTCGATCTTATCGTTCTCGTACCACACAATTTCACGAAGCGCCACCACTCCCTTGGGATTTGCCGGTTGAAGCCCCCTTAGAGCCGCGCCTTCATAGACCGTTGGTGGTCATTGTGGGAAGGCCGAATGTCGGCAAGTCCACCTTGTTCAATCGAATTGTCGGGCACCGCACGGCGATTGTGGATGATGTCTCCGGAGTGACGCGGGATAGGAATATGGCAGAGTGCGACTATCAAAACCGGTTATTCACGTTGGTCGATACCGGTGGGCTGGATCTGACGGCTTACGATGTGATTGTGGAGCAAATCAAATATCAAACCCAAACGGCTATCGCGGAAGCGGATCTGGTGATAGCCGTCATGGATGGCCGGGCCGGTTTGTCACCGCTGGATACTGATCTAGTCAAGCTGTTGCGACCGGTCACGAAGCCGGTCTTTCTAGCGGTGAATAAAATTGATACTCCCCAGGCCGAACCTCTCCTTGCGGATTTTTATCAATTAGGAGTGAAGACGATTTTTCCTATTTCGGCTGAGGGAGGATTAGGGGTGGATGAACTGCTCGAAGCACTCTTGCCGTATCTTCCTCAAGCCCCGGATGATCAGGTTCAAGAGGAAATTCCCCGGATTGCGGTGGTGGGCCGACCCAATGTGGGGAAGTCGACGCTGGTTAACGCAATCCTCGGCGAACAACGACTCATTGTCAGCGGTATTCCGGGGACTACTCGTGACCCAATTGATTCGATGGTTACCCTTCATGGACGACGATACATCTTTACGGATACGGCTGGCCTTCGACGACGGGGACGGATCGATCGGGGGATTGAAGGCTATAGTGTCGTGCGCGCCATTCGAGCGCTGGGGCGGTCTGATGTCGCGGTGCTGGTATTAGATGGAGTAGAAGGGGTCACGGAACAAGATACGAAAATTGCCGGCTTAATCATTAAGCAAGGGCGGGGGTGCATCATCCTCGTGAATAAATGGGACTTGCGGGCAGGAGATCCGGAGGCGTACCCAGCCTACAATCTGGAATTGGCTCGGCGGTTTCCGTTTTTTGCCTATGTGCCGGTCGTATTTGGTGCCGCTATTCAATCGGAGACGCTGACCCGGCTCTTTCCTAAAATTGATCAGGTCGTGGCAGACTTTTCCAAACGCATTCAGACCCGTAAACTGAACCTGTTTTTACAGGAGCTATTAGAAAAAAATCCCATTGCATTGGTCCGGGGCAATCCGAAAAAGTCCGTGTTTATCACGCAGGTGGCGACCAAGCCGCCCACCTTTGCGCTGTTTGTCAAATCCGCACAAAAAATTCCAGCCTCCTACCTCCGTTATCTGGAAAATGCAATCAGGACGGAATATGGATTTGAGGGTATACCGCTGCGAATGTTGTTGCGCAACCAATAAAGAAATTCGTTTATTCGTCAGAGACTCTGATTGAAACAGCATGAGTCAGAGGAGAAGTGGGTTTTTGAAGTACCGCCATTAATGCAGTACAATTTGAAATATGAATCGTCTCTGTATGGGAATCCTGAGCCTTGGTAGCTGCCTGGTCTTCTATGGCTTGGCCTATTCCAACAACGAGGCCCGGGAAATCGCTTCTCAACCGGATATTGAGCAGGGACGAGACATCTACCGGATTCATTGCCAGGAATGTCATGGAGCGGAAGGTCGGGGTGATGGTCCACGAGCGCCTATGCTGGCTCCCCGTCCAGGAAATTTAGTGTCGGCCGCCACCTCCACGAAAACGGATGAAGAACTCCTCGACATTCTTGCCGGTGGGGTTCCCCGAACCGCCATGCGTGGTTGGAGTGATCAGTTGTCGAGTGATGAACGACGCAATGTGCTTGCCTACGTCCGGTCCCTCGTGCACTTTCAAGAACCTCCTTCCACCCCGCTTCCACCTCCCGAGCCGTAGGAGCCTGTCGCGCGTAGGAAGAATCGGCTGCAAACGTGTCTAAGCCGTCCATATTTCGCCGCTTTCTTGGACCATAGTCCCACTATGGGCCGGCGAAATCGTCACAATCTGGCCTCGCTCAGCCGCTTTTTCGCTCTCGATTCCCCAAGTCCGACAGGCTCCTAGTCTTTTTTCGGCTTTACGCGGGTCTTGGATTGAGCCGGTGGCATCCGACTCAAGCTGTCGAAGTAGTGGACGAAGGCCTCTATACCGCCTGAGGCCTGCCCCCAATCGAAATATTCATTGGGTGCGTGGTACCCATGTTCAGGCAGACTGAGGCCCATAAACAGAATCGGGACCTTCCATGCGCGTTGTAACACCGCAACGGCCCCGATAGATCCGCCTTCCCGTACAAACACCGGTCGACGTCCAAAGCCTTGTTTCACCGCATCTTGCAGCGCCTCCGCATAGGGGCCTTCGGAGATCCCCTGATAGGGTTCCAGTTCTCCCTCATTGAGCACCTCAATATCGGGGTTGCGTGCACGAAGGTGTTTTTTCAGGAGACGGAAAATTTTTTGGGGATGTTGATTGGGAACCAACCGCATGCTGACCTTAAGTTCACCCCAGGCGGGCACAATGGTTTTGACTCCTGGTCCCATATGCCCGCCGGTTAACCCATGCACTTCAAAGGTGGGCGAGGCCCAGATCCGTTTGAGTAAATCTTTCGGATCGGACGTTCGGAGCGATCGCAGTTGATAGGCTTCTTTAAAGAGGCGAACCTGAAATCCTGAAGCCACAAAATCTTTCATTTCGGTACGGGTCGGCGGCACTACATCATCGTAGAATCCTGGTATTTTCACCCGGCCGGTTTTCGCGTCCAGGCAGGAGTAAGCGGCCTCACACAATTCGGCTAAGGGGTTGCGCGCCCCTCCGCCCGTGAGTCCTGAATGAATGTCGGTTTCTCCTGTTCGAAGTACTAACCGGGCGGCTAACAACCCGCGAAGGCCACAGGAGAGAGCCGGGCGATTCTTTGCCACCCAAATCGTGTCGGATACCAGCACCGAATCGGAGGGGGGGACGGTTTTTCGGTTCTGGAGCACCTCGAAAAAGTGAGGACTACCAATTTCTTCTTCCAATTCCCAGAGGACCCGAATGTTGAGGGGAATGCCGGCTTCTCTCGCAAATCTGGCAGCAAAGAGGGCGGTTAACGCGGGTCCTTTATCGTCCGTCGCTCCACGGCCACAGTACCGTTCGCCATCTTTATGAAAAGCAAAGGGAGGCTGACGCCATTCCGGTTCCTTAGCGGGTTGGACGTCCAGATGATTGTAAATGGTGAGGCTGGGGTGCTGTCGGCCGGCGACCCACTCCCCGGAAATGCTGGGATATCCGCTGGTCTTCACAATGGAGGCCCTGGCTCCGAATTGTTCCAGGTACTGAACCGCCAATTGTGCCATCCGGTGCATATCGGGAGCGTGAGCAGGGTCTGAACTCACTGATGGCACTTCCACCATCTGCCCCAACAGGTCTTCAAAGGTGGCGCGGTGATCGTGAATATAGGTGCGTAATTGGGGATCAGCGTAACTCATGACATGACAGTTCCTTTTCGTGAGTGGGATCCGATAACCGGCAAAGGGTCGATAGTGGGGAACAGGGTGTGTATCCCGTGAACAACAAGCAAACGGGCAAGCCTAGCATGCCGTTCATCCAACGGAAAATGGCACCGGGGCAAAGGTCACAATAAAAATGGCCAAGGCAGCCCAGGCGACCCATCGACGGCGTCCTCCCAACACCGTGTGCGGGTCGATCACAGGTGGATGGGCAATACCGACAAGGCCAGCTAGAGCGACCCAGAGAATCCACCCGGGCCAACCCGTGAGACCCAGATAAATAAGGACGGGAATGGTGCACAAGGCGAGTGAGCGTTGCCGACGGCCTAATATCGCAAAGGCCACATGGCCGCCATCCAATTGCCCCAAGGGCAATAAATTAATAGCGGTGACGAAAAATCCGAACCAGGCGGCGAAGGCAATCGGATGGAGCACAATATCGTGCGTGGGGGGAATCGGACCAAACATCATCCAGGCAAAAAATTGCAGAAGGAGGGGTTCGCCCAACTGTAGGCCATAGGTTTGTGATCGTGAGACGACATGAGAGAGGGAGAGTCCAACAATAATGGCCACGACCGCAGCCACAAATCCGGCAATGGGACCGGCGACGCCGATATCAAAGAGCGCGCGACGATTCATGATTGCCGATCGCATGCGAATCACCGCCCCGAAGGTGCCGATAAAGTGTGGAGGCCCAGGGATGAAAAGGGGAAATGAAGCCGGCACGCGATGGATGCGGGAGAGCGCGTAATGTCCGAATTCATGGGTGACGAGGATTCCTAACAGCGTGGCGGCAAAGGGAATTCCATTGACTAATGAGCCAGGGTACCGAATCAAAAAATCCCAGGCTCCATTGACCGGTTTCGTATTGACTTGAAACGCTCCCGCCCAGAGTGTGGTGAACACTGTGAGCCCAAAGAGCAGAATGGGAAGGCCCCACTGGGAAAATGTGCTTGGGGGCTGGGGTTCTTGATAAACATTCTCCTTCTCGTCTCCCTCCTCCTCGGGAGGAAGGATGGACAGCCGGTCCTCTCGATGAGGATTGGTGATCATACGTTCGCGAACAAATTCTTCCTTTGAGAATGGAGTGAGAAGAGAGGAGGGAGGGGCGTGGTCAGCAGAAGTTGATAGAGGAGGATCGGGCGACTGATGGTCAGACGGCAAATCCGGCAGTTGCTCATCAGGAAAAGGACGCCGCTCGTGAGGTGAGGGATTCATGCGTGGTTCTTTCAAGGCTTACCGGGCAATGCTCAGGGATCTCTCCTTATCCAAATGGATTGTGCGCCTGTTCCTCGGACACTGTTGTGGAAGGCCCATGCCCGGGGAACAAGACGGTCTCCTTCGGTAACCGTAATACAGTTTGGCGAACGGATTGTAAGTGCTGGGGATACAGGGAAAAAGGATTGGAGCGACCTACCGACCCCGCAAAGAGGGTATCCCCCACAAAGCACAGTGCCTGGCCTTTGAGAGATAACAAATAGCAAAAGCCTCCCGGTGTATGGCCCGGTGTGGCCAAACATTCAACCGTCAGCTCTCCCAAGGCAATCATCTGGCGGTCGGTCGGGATTTTGATGGAAGCGTCCGATGGTTTCCACGGGAGCAGGTCAAAGTCGCCGTTTCCCAGATAGACGGGTACCGGCCATTGGGCCAAAATCTCTTCGAGACCTCCCGCATGATCGACATGCCCATGGGTGAGACAGACGCCGATCAAGGTTAATTTGCGTTGTTTGATACTCGTCAGCATCTGGTTGGCATTATACCCCGTATCAATCATGAGCACCTGCCTGGTGGCTGGATCAGTCAACAGATAACCCTTGACTTCATATCCGCCGATATCCCCTTTGATGGTCTGGACCAGTTCGTGTTCAGTCGTCCACTCATGTTGAAGCTGAGGCAGCCATCCGTCCAGTGTCAGACTCACCAGTGGGCCAACGCGCAGGTGTAAGGCCTGGCTGATCCCTTGTATTTCGCCTTTGGTCGGAAGCCGGTGGCCTTTCTCAAGGTGTTCCACGTCGGTCTGCTCGACTTTCGCCAATTCCGCCAGGGTTTCAATTCCTAGCCCTTGTCCAAAGCGAGCCTTTTTCATGATATCGCAAAATTCGTCTTCTAAACTCATCGGACACCCAAATTCGAGTAGGCATTAAGGTTCGGAAAACTCTTTTTTCTGCTTACTTCTTCATCTAAGCAAAAAAAAGGGGTCAGAGGGAAGGGCTAATTGCAAGGTTTTAGCCCTCTAGACAAGTGAAGCTACAACCACCAACATGTTATAGCTGAAGGTCGTGAGTAAGCAAACACATCTTCTGGAAGAACAACGGAAATGGCGCGGGTGGAAGTCTGAATTACATGCACAAAAGCGGTTAATGCCAAAAATCAGGGACACTGACCTCATCATTAACATTAAAATATGCAAAGTAACCGACTGCTTAGAAAGAATAGTTCCGTAGACTTTTTATCCTCCAACCTCTCTCTCAGGATAAGCATGATATTTGCTGCTTGCCATACGACCTGATCAAGCTGTGTGTCACTCCCTCTCTACACGCGGAATATGTTGTTCAGAAAAAAGTCAAAATGGTGGAAGATTCCATTTATCAGGGGAAAAGGGAAAAATTATGAAAAATTCCAATGGGACCGGAACGTTTGTATGTTTGTTACTGACCTGTTCAGGATGCTCTGTGGCCATGGCCTTAAGTGGAAATCCCCAACCGAATTTTGATGCATTTGATGTGGGGTCAATACGCAAGCAGGTGGAAATTCAGTTGGGTAAACCTGTCACAAGTGAAATGTTGCCGGATGGAAATACCAAAGATACCTACCAATTTGAAATGGGGAATTCTCCCAATGGTCATCGGGCAGCGATGAATTTTTATATTGATTTGGCAACTTTTGGAATTTGGGAACTTCCTGGAACGATCATTGAAGCGATGATGGGGGATGACCAAAAGACTTCTGTGATTTATGACAAAAACGATCGAGTCGTAAGCATTGAAGGATACCGGCCTCCAGAACCCACGGGAACGTTAAAGGAATCCATTGAGGCTCATGAAGAAAAAAAAGAGAGGTCCTCTCGCAAAGAATGACCCAGTCGGAGATAAGGAAAGAATTCGTCAAATGTTACAGATCGAGGAGGAGAACAGGCCCATTGTTTACGAAATAATTTGAATCTAAATGGTTACCTAGACTAGAAATATCCATGCAACATACCAAAAATTTCATTGTCTTTATCATGGTGGGTGAACGTGGTTCGAAAGGCAAGATTTTTGGCCAGAGTCCAACGCTGACCCACCGAAATAGGGATATCATGCGATCGATCTCCAAGGAGATAGCTCATGTACCCAGCTGATATGAGCCATTTCCAGTTATGAGTGATGGTAGCCAGGACTCCTCCCGACACGCCTCCGCCGACCCGGTGATTTTCGTCATACCCGCCACTGACGTTGGCGTCCAGCTCACCAAAGAGAAAAAAGACTTCTCTTTGAAATACCTGCTGGCTCTCCAGAGCCCCTCCGACTCCTGCATTCACATGCCCGTTTGAACAGAGGTCGCAAGACGATGTTTTGACGGTGTCCATGCCAACTTTGATTTTCCATGATGGCGAAACAAACAACGAGTCCATGGGGGCCAAAGAGAGGACATTGGCAAACGTAAACCGTTCGACTCGAAATTGATTTCGGCGGTGATAATGCCTAAGCCCCAAATCGCCTAATTCTATTTGAGCATCTTGGGTATATCCTGGGTCAGGGTCTAAGAGATCGTGATAGGCGGCTCGGACGCTGATCTCTTCGAAGATCTCATTGTTTCTCCATCCGACTCCTACTCCGACTCTGAGCGTTTCGTGTCCGTATTCGGGAGAAAGGGAAAAGGGTTCTACATGGAAGGGGGCTGATGGAATTTTTATTTGACTGCGTGCCACTAAGATAGATCGATTTTTGGCCTTATAATCTTCAGCCCTGTCTTGATCGGTTGCGCCTTTATATCGTAATACGTCTGAAACGAAATCCAGGAGAAACGTTTGCCGGTTCTGTGGTAAATGAAGAAATTCAGATTGGTCTATCAGGTGGGGATCGCTGATCAGTTTGGGAAGTAACGAGGTTTCTTGCTCCTCTAAAGCGCTCCTCTTCCTCTTGAGTAGAGTACTGCGTGCAGGCCGGTAAGAGACCTCTTTGACCAATCCTTTGTGTCGAAGGAGGAGTCGAATGGTGTCGGCTGGAATAGTCGCAACATGAAACTGGTCCGTCAGGTGGAGATTGGGGTCGGCCACTTCTAATAAAGACAGGATATGGTACGCACAATTTTCTTTAAAGAAGTAATAATCGAAATAGGCATTCCCTAATTCCCACGCATGCATCAGTAGCCGATGATTTTGCTCTTGCGAAAAATTTAACCGATATTCCCAAATGTCTCGATTTTCAATGTCCCGGTATTCTTTGACCTTCATATAATACGGAATGGTCGAGAAAAACCCCTTGTACCCTCCAAAAATTCCCTTATACGCGAATTCAATCCCCGCATCGGGCGGGACCTCTGCGGCGTAGTTAATCGTATACGCTAAGATATTCGTTTCTGTAGTTTGACCTTTTTGATCGATTCGTAAAAATGAATGCCCGAACATCGAGGCGGGATTATCCATATAGGCGGAAGGGAAAATAAATGAAATGGAGGCGGGATTCAGTTCTTCAAGCCAACTGTCAAAACGTTCGCATGCCTGTGGAGAAAGTTTGGACTCCTGAAAATGTAATTTCTCTTTAAGCCAGTGATACCGGGCAACAAAGGCGCATTGCGCCGGCTGTTTGGAGCGACCAACTAATGTATCAGAAAAAAAATATGTCAGCGTTGCTTGTAATTCAGCTTCTGGATGAGTTTTCCCATTTGGTGAAAGGAAAAAACCTGGATCATCGACCTCGCTGGTGTAGCCGCCAAAAAAATCTTTCCGGTAATGGAGTAACAGATGCCAGTAACGGTCCTCGTGGAGTTTCCCGATGGTGGCTTGCTGAATCAGTTCTTGCAGATGGGGGGAGGGGAGATCTTGAGCCTTGAGCCCAAAGGGAAAGAACAGCAGCGTAAGGAAAATAAGAAGAGTGTTTACCACATGCCAGGAGGGAGAAGGAAAGAGAGGCTCCGGCTTGAGAGAAGCCGGAGCCTGAAAGAATTTACTTCGATGTCGTGGCCTGAGCTAAAACGGGATGGTCTACCATGGCATCGTGAATGGCCTTCACTACCGCCTTTGGAGAGGTTTCGCCCGCCTGAACGAGCGTGGCGTATTTCTCTTGTGTCATGGCAAAGAACGCTGGGTGTTGGTCAACTGGAATACCCATCAGTATGGCCAATGACGTCAGATGTTCACCTTGCCCTTGAGCCATCTCTTGAGACAAATTGTCAAAGTTAATAGCCGCAAAGACATTCACCTTTTCGGCGGTAAATATCTTCCCATCGTTGGTGCAGCCTGACGTCCCGGTACTAATCCCAAATGTTTGGGAACCGAAGGTTCCATTCGTTGTTGCCATCAGAACTTGCGGTCCGATTTGTTTTTGCCCTGAATAGTCACTCCATGCCAATTTTCCGAGGCCGCAGCCAGGTCCGTTATCCGGATTGGGAGCAGCTAGGGACACCCCTGCTCCACCTAGCATTAAAGCGAAGGCTGCGAATGCTACAACTGTTCGGTTAACCATACTGTCCTCCTCATTTGGTGGTTAAAGAAAAGGGGAATTTTCCATGACCCGTGGAGGTCATTATAACAAAACCGAGCCAATAGGAAAGTCAAAATTTTTAAATGAATGGTTGTCAACGGTTCATTTGAATGTATCGCCCTATTTATCGGATCAAAAGATAATCTGAGAATAGTCTCATTCTTGTGCGTAAGGATTTACATGATCGAGAATTGTCTGCCTTGTAGGGGAGAATGTCTCTTGATGGATCGGTCCTAAGCTATTGTTGACTGTGGATTAAGAAGTAAGACTGAATAGATCTGATTTTGGACATTTCTTGAGTAGTTGTTTAAACACCCAGTGGCCTTCTTGATACTGGGGATGGAGGGTTGTGAATTCCTTCATGGTGACTAGAGCTTGTTGCAGTTGCTCGGTTTCAATCAACAGTGTCGCCAGTCGTAACCAACCTGCTACGTAATCGAGATTCTTGTTTGCCAGGGTTTGCAACGTGTGAATCTCTTCCTGATGGTTGCCTGCGCGCGCGCAATCGTCGGCATAGATGGCATAGAGATGGGTATCCAATTCAATTCAGAGACAAAGTGAGGTCGTTCCAACTCGCCCAGTCCACTAAGACAACGGGGCGTATAGAGCCGATCTTTTGTGCCAGACGAAAGCGGTGACTGAGTGGATCAGATAGGTTTGTGATTTTGGGATCGGATGGTGTGTGGTTAAGAAATCCTAATCCGTTTCTACGCAGGCTTTCCTCAATTTCCTGAATGGGATAAGACCGTATCCCAATGGGGTCCTCGAAAGGAGCATTTCGAAAAGGGCCTATGGGCAGTTGAAAGGCCAGATACCCGCTGGGGAGTCAAGACCCGATGAATTTTCCCCAAAATAACGTTCAAACACCGGATGGGCGACATGTTGAAAGGTGACGTAGGAATACACCAGGTCAAAGTAGGAATGAGGAAATTCGCGGAGATCCACGCCGGAGGTTTCACGTGTTTGGATGTATGTGGGGATAGTCGGCTAACCATCCTTTTGCTCTAGGCAATCATCGCGGAGGAGACATCCACCCCAAATAACTGGTGAAAATGCGGGGCTAACGCCTTAAGGACTCTGCCAATGCCGCATTCGATGTCCAAGACCTTCCAAGAAGCGTGGTGAAGGCCAGAAAGAGTCGCCAACAAGGCCCAGGCCGTATCTTTTCCTGATTGAGCGAATTTTTCTTCCGTTTGGTAATCCTCAGTGGCTATCCAAAATAGTGCGTGGTGTTGGGCTCGTTGGTTCCAGTCTTGTTTGATTTTTTCAGCAATAATCATTTACCCCGCTTGTTTGAAAAAAAGTGGAAATATCTTTATCCATGACGGTACTCCCATCAGACATTCTTGTTGGAAGGGAGGAAGCCAATGGAAAAACTATATTTTGTGAATTTGCGAAAGCTGAAGATGAACTGTGGCTTTCAGAAAGAATGCATTGAGCAAATCTGTTGCCAATCTTCTGGCCATGAAGAACCAACGGGAGGGAAAAGAGATTTGACGATTGAATCAGTGGATTCAGTTTAACGAATACAAAAAACCTGAAGGGAGAGGTGAGTAAGGCAGTCGGCAAAATTGGACTTAGGACGGAAGTGTCTGCCCATCGACCACCGAGGCATTCAAGCTGTTCGCCCTGATCGATCGGTGATCTGAAAATGGTTCAGATGTTGTATCGAAACTAAGCGGTTGATGGAAAATTTCGATGATGTCGAGACTATGGAAGAGGTTTTCGTGATTCGTCGATGAAGGTGGTGGGAACTGCTACTGGTGTGTGAAATCGCCCGAAAGGTTTTTAAATATGTCTGTATCGGAATCCTGTTGCCGGGGGAAAAGTTCTTACATTTAAAGAAGGGTGTCTTCGACCCGTGGAGGCGAAGCGCAGTGATTTGGAGTTTGGAATTGCTTCTGCCTGAGTAGCTCAAGAATTGGATGCCCTCAATATTCTTCTGCTCGATCTCGACCAACTCGTTCGGGGCAAATAAACGGTTCTGGCCGGTTTTTCTTTTTAGAAAACAGACAATTTTGATTTCGCCACTAAGCCTCCCCTTCGTTTAGGAGCAATGCCGGCGTAATTGTTTAATGACCTTCTTTGTATCCATCACCGGTTGTGTTGGCCACGCGGTTAGGGAAGCGAGAAAAATACTTAATACCACGAGAAGTAAAAGAGTAGTGGTCGTATCTGGTCGGTTTAATTGGTCCAGATATAATGTTTGCGCATTCGCAAGAATTTGGTCGGCAGCAGATTCTCCGCCTAAGAGCATCATGGTCATGATGGATCCAATGATCATTCCTCCGAATATTTGTAGCATGAGAGTTTTCCTTCTGTTGAAGACGAAGATCAAAAATTTTTTCGACTTCTTGGGTTCATCCAATTCCCAAAACGGAGGGAATCATTTTTTAGCGCGATGAATCTATCACCTTAGTCAAGAGATATAGAGAAGAGGGGGGTCGCGTACATACCGCTAAAGGATTAGCGGTCGAGTTGTTGTCTGGAAATTTCCGGGAAATGATGAAGTTTTTCTGACGCGATGCGTTGAGAAATGACGAGAAAGCAATTTGAAGGAGATGGGAAGGAGAACGCCCGACAAAGAAATATTTTATTGGTCCAATGCTAACTGAACCATGGAGAGGAATTGGCTGAAATTACACGGTTTATCCAAAATAGCAAAGACCCCAGCCTGACGCGCACGATACTTATCCTGTTCTTCGAGGTGGCCACTTAATAAAATAATGGGGGTTTGATGTGGAATTTTCTCGCGCAGTTGGATCTGATCGATAAAATCTAGACCCGTCAGAACGGGCATTTGATTGTCCGAGATAATCAGGTCAGCCTGTTGAGTGGATAACCAGTCGATGGCTTCTGATCCATTGCCGACCTCGATGCATTGTAATTGCTGAGATTCGAGGACCAGACGAAGAGCTTCCCTAGCATTGAGGTCATCATCTACCAGGAGAACTTTTTTCATTTTCGAGTCTACTTTTTCAAAAAGTTCCTAAATTCAGAACCATTGTCCGTACATTACGTGACCGGATAGTTACATTGTCCACCCCTCTGACGAACTAGTCATTTTTCCCTTTACCCAAAGGCCCATGAGTTCATCCTCCCCAGGATTCTGACAATTTCAAAATGAGGGTCTTTGGTTATTGAGAAGAAAGAGGGATAGCCGTATAACCTTTAGCCTCCAAGCAGCCTTCTACGGAATAAATCTGTTTGGTCCTTTGAGAGGTTCCTGTTGAGAGCACGGCTTCTTCACAATCGGCTTTATCACGGGTGAAGGTGGCTTGTGAGGTGTCTGACTTGTACCACTTTACCGGGGCTGTGGAACAACTGACGGCTGTGAGAATTATCATCAGGCACAGAATCAAGCCTATTCTCCGTTTCTTCATTCTGCTATACCTCATGAGGGAACAAGAAAGCGAATTGTAATGACTTTATCTCTAGTATTCAATCAGGTTGAATTGTTCATGAAAAAGTCAGGCGAAGGAATATATTGGGAGGTAGCCGGAAAGGGAAGAAGAGTGCCCCCCGTTGAATTTGTGGAGGTTAGGTATCCTGGCCAATTTGGACAAGGGCCCAGGATGCCCAAAAATGCACGTTAGGAGTCGGGTCTGTTTCCATAGCTTGCTTCAGGGCAGACACATCAGCGCTGCTTCCCAATTTACCTAAACGGAAAGCGGCTTCCGACCGCACGCCCACGCTTGTATCTTGAAGAAGGTGAGTGCGCAAGATCGGGAGCCCGCGGCGATCGCCTAATTCACCAAGTCCCGCAATCGCAGTTTGACGAGTTATGGGATCTGGACTTTGGAGGGCTTGAAGGTATAGGGAATAGGAAAATGGAAATTCAAAGTGAGAAAGGGCTTGGATAATGGTCCTTTGGGTGGTCATTGTGGAAATGTTGTAGGCTTCAGTTAACACCTGCAACAACTCTTCCGGAATAGTGGTCCGACCCAGAGCCAATACCACGGCCTGTTTGACCGAATCTGAAGGATCTGTTAGGCGCTGTACCAAAACCACCAGGGCCTGCTCGGAAAGTGAGGCAGACATCGTTCCTAATGCCCATGCACTCCATTGCCGAACTTCGTCATCTGGATCAGACAAGGCCGAAACAAGAGCTGTCATGCTCTGTGGATTGCCAATTTTCCCAAGCGATAACGCCGCAGTCCGTCTGGTATCGGTTTGAGAGTCTTCTAGGAGTGGAATGAGTCGCTCGGTGACCTTTTCCGGTGGTTCGGATATGGATTCAACGACACACCCCATGAGTCCAAACAAACAAACAGCGCCGATAGCGGTAGCAGCTATGGTGGAGAACGGCAGCAAGAAACTCTTATGCAGATCCGGAAGGTTCTTTTGGAGCCAGTGGCTGTTTGGCCAGCTCAATGGAGTCTTGCATCTCTTTTTCAGCAGATTCCAACTCGGCTTGAATGGTGCGCATTTGAGGATCGATAGAGTTTTTAATATCTGCGGCGGCATCCCGGAAGGTTCGCACGGTACTTCCAAGCCCCTCTCCCAAGGATTGCATATCTCGAGGAGCAAATCCGGATTGTTGGGAAGCCTGTGCTTTCATGGCAGCTTGTTGGGCTTGGACGCGGGCCACGGCCTGTTTATTCACAACCGCCGCAGGCCGTTTAAGCACGGGCTTTGCTTGTGCTCCAGGAGGGAGAGCAGGATATTGTCTGGAAGCCATAGGGACAGGTTGAGCTTGGCGATCCTCCATGGAAACGGGTGGGGGAGCAGAAGAACCAGTCGAGGTTTGAGGGGAGGCGGCAGTTCCAGCAGGTTTGCCCGGTTGCTGGACCACTTGAGGTCCCGCTCCTTGGTATAGTAAGGAAGCGGTTGTTCCCGGAGTCTGTTCGGGACCAGGTTGATATGGTTGATTTGCCGGAATTCCTCCCGGGGTTGTGGATTGGGGTTGAGACTGGACTGATTCAGTGTTGACGGGAGTCCCAGCTTGTGCGGTAGGCTGAGGCTCATTGGGTTCCACGGGAGGGGGAATATCGGAGACCTCTTTTTTAAAGCCTTTTAAGGCTTTCCCTACACCTTCTCCAATTTGCGGAAGCCGACCTGCCCCGAAAATAATCAGGATGATCACTAAAATGATCATGAGTTCAGAGAACCCCATGGTTCCGAACATAATAAACCCCTTTTCTTCAGCTCAATTGAAAAATATTCAGCTAAAAAGACTCTATCTTTCAAGATTGACGAGTGTCAACCCAAATGGGGTAGGCTGTGACCCCAAAGGCCAAGCATTGTTTGCGAGTCCTTATCTTTGTGTTATTCCCTTAAGAAGAAGAAGCGATTAGACGCGAGATGTCATTACTCTCACCGCCGCAAATCCCCCTCTTTCGTATCACTCTTTTTTATGGCCCTGAAGCCGTCGAGGGTGCCTCAGATTCGGTACACTGTGTGTTTAATGTCAAAAAGCGCAGCTGGAAGGGCGGAATACAGGTCGAGGTGGTGATGAAGAAGAATCAAATAACACAGCTGGAGGGGTTTCTTCAATTCCCGTCATGGTTGGAAGATGTTCTGAGTGGGGTTCCGGCGGAGGACCAGGGAGAATATCTGAAAAAAAGCCAAGATTTACTGGTCCAACTATTGTGTTTTCACAAGCTCCAGGTCTTTATTCACCAGGGTATCAGACAAGAGAATATCCAAGTTCCGGGAGACTCGTTCGTTTCTGAAACCGATGAGGTGGTTCAGCGAGAGGCCGAGAAAATTAAGCGGCAGATTTATGTCGAGTTGGATCTGGTAGAAGCAGAAAATGAGCAGTAGTCACCATCCAGGTATCAAATTTGCTATGATTACGTATTCAGACTAAGAGATCGTCTGAATAAAGGTTTGTACAAATGGAAACTGGAAGGTAAAAAAGGAGGGGCACTCGTTATGAAACAATCCAAGAATTTTTCAAGAGGTTTACTCAAACAAGGGATAGGTGTTCTTGTGCTTTTGACTTTTTCCCTTGTCGTAGGCATTGGCGCACCGGGCGTTAGTCTGGCTGCAGAACAAGAAGGATCAACCCCAAGCAATGAGGCTGCCCTCGGGATTGGAAGTGCGCTGCTTACAGTGGTGTATTTCCCTGCAAAGCTGGTCTATGCCACGTTAGGGGGGGTTGTGGGAGCGTTTACCTATGGATTGACTGGGGGTGACCTTGAAACGGCGAAAGAGGTATGGGAGCCCAGCTTCTATGGCACGTATGTCATCACCCCTGACCATTTGAAGGGAAATGAACCCGTTCGATTCTTTGGTGTTTCCGCTTACGAGGATGAAGCGCTTATGACAGAGAAGTAGAATCACCTTCCTGAGTCAATCGACCACCATGGTCAAGCCTATCATTGGAATCACACCGGATTTCAACCCTGGGAATCGCGAAGACATGGGGGGAAAAGAACCTACCTATTTTTTGCGGGCCCGATACCTTCAAGCAGTACAGGATGCAGGGGGAGTACCGATGGTACTTCCCCTGGTCCGTGGCTTGACTCAACAGGAATTTCTTCTACAGCGGTTAGACGGGCTACTGGTTACCGGAAGCGGATCAGATTTGGCTCCTGAGTTGTATGGGGAACGGCAGCGGTATCCCTTCCAGCGGATGAGCGAAGAGCGTGCTCAATTGGAGCTAGGCCTGTCCAAGCTGGCCTTTCGTCATGCCCTGCCAACGTTGGGCATCTGCGGGGGAATGCAATCCATGAACGTAGCCTTGGGGGGAACCTTGATCCAGGACATTCCCTCTCAATTGGCTACGAAGATTCAGCATCGCCCCAAAAAATCGGCGACCAAAACAGCCCATTTGATTCACATTGAACCAAGCAGCCTGCTTCGGCGCATCGCCAAGAGGTCAAGCATTGCAGTGAATAGTTCGCACCATCAATCCGTCAAATCCGTCCCGTCGTCCTTCCAGGCCACTGCGGTTGCTCCAGATGGGGTCATTGAAGCCATTGAAGCCTCTACCCATCCATTTTGGCTTGGCGTTCAATGGCATCCGGAGTATTTGTACCGGCAGGATGCTATTCAGAAACGCATATTTTTTGCGTTAATAAAGGCGGCCAAACAGTTTGCCGCTCGACGAACGTAGGTCTATTCTCAGCCGCTCTGGCCTGTTCTTCACAAATCCCTTAGAAACAGAGAACTGAATAAGTTTAAGAGGTTGAAGATTCTTACGGGGACGAGTCTTCGGATTTGTGAACTGGTTCGGGTATATCCGGAGTTGTTGCTGGTTCGGATGAAGAGGTTTTGGCTTCCTGTTTGACCTCTGCCTTAGCTGAAGGAGCGGCAGGTTTGGGCGGAGGGACAGGCTTCGGCTTTTCGGGTTTGATACCCCCTTCCCAGTGAGGGCCGGTATACATGTCGTCTGCCAATTCCGTTTCTTTCCACTTGGCTTCAAAATCTGCGGCGGCTCGATTGGGGGTATCCCCGACCCCAATCGTTCGATTCCAAGGATAAATGCGAGGAGAAATTTGGCAGATGGAACCATCCTGGCACATATACAGCGCAATCGGGTTTCCTCGATAGGGACCCAGGATAATATGAACCGTGCCAACTAATTCAGGAAGAGACTCCATTATGACCAATGCAACGGGTTGTCGTGTCAAAGGGGAGATAATAGTGCCACAGCCCCCTGCGGGACGCAAGATGTCATGAGGTAAGCGCGGAAAGGTTCACAGAGTTCCCATGACAAAAATCGAGTGAGGACGGATGGATGGGAAACGAAAAATTCAGAGAAAACAGAAGGTCTATTTGTGGAAAACGGGTTCTATTGGAGGATCGGATTTTCGATGGAGATATAACGCAATCATTAGGACCAAAATCACGACGACGTGCAAGGTCATATCCAAAAGGTAATGACGAAAGATTTCTTCCGGGACGGAGTCTTGATGAGAAAATTCGGCACCAGCGGTGAGAATTCTTCGGACAGAGGCAATGATCCCCACATGAAGGAACGGTTCGAGTCGAATACGGTCGGATTGTAAGAACCCTAAAACCGTCCGAAACAATTCCAAAAGAATAATGACGAACAACAGGTCATTCAGTAAGGTGATCGTGGCTGGCAAAAAAGCCTTCTCTACCGATTGAACATATGCCACCCAGCTATGGCCAAACACCAACATGCCCACCAGGAGAAAACTTAGGCAGGCCGTGATATAACCCCAACGGTCCAGGAACTGCATCCACCGGACCCATGTTTTGACCGATTCTGGTGTCCACCCCAACATTACGAGTGCTTCCTTTTAAGCGGTTCCTTGATGTGGAGTGTTGGGCATTTGGCCCTGGTCTTTGTCCGCTTCGCGCATCTGGCCGAATTGTAAATCCTGCATGGCTCCGGCCCCAAACGAATGGCCGCAACAGATCACTTCTTGAAACCCGGCACCTCCAGCCATCACCATAAAGCGAAGTCCACAGGAATCGGTCGCGACTTTTTTCTCATCAAGGGTCATGCCGACCACTAAGCGCCCTGCTCGGCGGCCACGCTCTTGATTGAACGAAGGTACCACGTCTTCCAGGGTCAATTCATGCCCACAACACATAATCTTTTCAAACCCTTCGCCTCCGCTCATCACTTTGAGCACCAGGCCACAGGAATCCGGGTGCCGTTTGCGTTCGTCGATAATATCCCCTTTTTTCAATGCCATGGCAGTGCTCCTTGCTACCGAAATGAATCATGAAATCCTGTAAGCAGCATACGAATAGAAGAATGCATGTGGTCGGTTCGGACAGCGCGGCTGATAGCTAAACAAATCTTTGTGGGGAAAGTCCAGAATTGGACCAGGGCTATCTCTCGAAAGTCGATCAGGCAAGCAATAGTGAACAGACATCCAGAAATGTATACACGACCAAACGAAACCCCGATCGATTTTTTTAGCGCGTCTGAAGATTCACCCTTGTGGTCTTGTGGTTCAGGTCCAGGTGCGAACATGATCCTGTATGTGAGCTAACACTTCGCGATGGGCAGGAATTCCCACGGTGTAAGGGATGGAGGTTGGGTCAATAGGTTGATAGGGATAGGCAAACCGCTGTTTTATGGCGGCAATGCGAGCCAAACTTGCCCCAAGGCCGGCCGGGTCCAATTTATGGGATTCAATGGCACGACGAACGGCTTCAATGGTATCGGTTTCGAGCGCGCGGGTTTTACACACCAACAACATATCCGCCCCGGCTTGCAGAGAGCGCACGGCTGCATCGCCGACTTCAGAATGGTCGGCAATTGCACGCATCTCCAAGTCGTCGCTAAGGATGACACCCGAAAATCCCATCTGCTGCCGTAGCATGCCAGATAAGATGGTATGAGAAAGTGTGGCCGGGTTCGTTGGGTCTAGGGCGGGGTAGTATACATGGGCTGTCATCATGGCCTGTAGGCCATGATCGATGGCGTACTGAAACGGTCTGAGTTCCACTTCTTCCAGCCGCTCACGGGTAGCGTGAACCACCGGCAGTTCCACATGTGAATCGGTACTAGTATCGCCATGTCCAGGAAAATGTTTTCCACAGGCCAACACCCGATGATCGTGTAGGCCCGCGATAGTGGCCGCTCCCATGAAGCAAACCTGCTCCGGCTCCTTCCCAAACGCGCGATCCCCAATAATGGGATTGGAGGGATTCGTATGGATATCCAGAACCGGTGCCATATTCATATTAATCCCCACTGCGCGTAATTCCTTTGCCGTCACCGCCGCTGCTTGATAGGCCAGTTCCGTCGATCCCGGTTGAGCGACGGTTGCCGCAGGAGGAAAAATAGTAAAACCGGAAGGCAGGCGGGAGACCCGCCCGCCTTCCTGATCGATGGCGATAAGCAGAGGGGTGTCACCGGCTAGCGCTTGTAAGTCGTTCGTGAGGTGCGCAATTTGCACAGGGTCGACCAGATTGCACGAAAAGAGAATGATCCCTCCGGGTTGGTATTCCCGCATCCACACTCGAAGGTCCGGAGTGACCTCCGTCCCCTCGAACCCGATCATGCACAGTTGCCCCACGAGTTCAGAGACATTCATGGAGTGTTCATTTGTCGTAGCCGTTGGCATGATTCAGCAAATATTGAATGAGCAACCGGGTGCCGGTACCCGTCGGACCTTTGGGAATACACGGCCGTTCGGCGCTACTCCAGTCGGTACTGGCAATGTCCAAGTGGACCCAGGGATGCTCCCCGACGAATTTGGATAAAAACATCCCGGCTGTAATCATGCCGGCTCCCCGTCCGCCGATGTTCCGCATGTCGGCCACGTCGCTCTTCAACTGCTCAAAGTATTCATCCCACAGCGGCATTTCCCACACGCGCTCTCCGGCATGGTCGCCAGCCTTTCGAAGGTCGGCTTTCAAGGTGTCGTCATTGCCTAACATCCCAATGGCAAACTGCCCAAGAGCGACGATCGCGGCGCCGGTCAGCGTGGCAACGTCAATCACGCAGGCGGGTTTGAGTCGTGTGGCGTATGCCAGGCCGTCAGCCAGAATCAACCGACCCTCGGCATCGGTATTTTGGACTTCCACCGTTTTGCCGGACAGCATTTTGAGGATATCGCCGGGTTTGGTTGCCCGTCCTCCCGGCATGTTTTCCGTGACGGGCAATAGTCCGATCACATTCACCGGGAGCCGGAGACGGGAGGCGGACCGGATCGTCGCCAACACTTCGGCCCCGCCAGTCATATCCGCTTTCATCTGTTCCATGTTTTCGGATGGTTTCAAGGAGATGCCACCGCTATCGAATGTGACCGTCTTGCCGACAAACACGATGGGCTTTTGTGTGCGAGGGCCACCCGCATATTCCAAAATAATGAATTGCGGCGGTTCGATGCTGCCTCGCGAGACCCCAAGCAAACCACCCATGCCAAGTTTTTCCTGCTGCCGACGGTCCAACACCTTGATCCTGATTTTGGACTCCCTGGCAATTTTTTTGGCTTCCGCGACGACGCGGGAAGGCGTCATCACGTTTGCGGGATGATTACACAGATCCCGGACGAAACAGGTCGCTTCACCCAGAATTTGTCCACGGTTGGCGCCCTCCTTGACCTCAGCCAAGTCTGAGCTGGAGGTGGCGAGGACCGTGCAGGATTGCAACGTGTGGTGGTCATCCGAGCGGTCGGTGCGGTATTCATTAAATCGATAATCGCCAAGAAACAATCCTTCCACCATCGCCTGCGCCACATCATGTACATGCCCAGCGGCCTTAGGCACATCCGGCACCACACAGACGATCCCCTTAGCTTTCACACTTTGAGCGCGTTTGACAGCCGTGCCCATCGCCTGGCGAATCCGTTCCAATGTCACGGTCTCCCGTGTTCCGAGACCGACGACGAGCACGCGTTTCGCCGACAGTTTCCCATCGATATGCAGCAATGTCGTGTTATTCGGCTTACCGGAAAATTCTCCACTTTTGCGTAAGTCACTCAATTGTCCACCGAGTTTTTGATCCACCGGGCGAACGCCTTTGCTCCATGATTTTTCTTGTTCGTATTCCAGGCACACCAGCACGTCCGTAGTCACAGCGGTGGCTTCACCACTCTTCACATGAATATTCATACGCCTCCTCAATAAATAAATCGCCCATACCGTAAAACGATACCTCTTCCCGGCGTGTTAGACGCCGCGGGTTTGAGGATCCCAGATCACCTTATGCAATTGGAGTTGAAAGCGAACGGGCAGTCGGTCTTCGAGAATCCACTCAGCCAAGGATTGCAGATGGAGTGCTCCATACACGGGACTCAAGTGCACGGGACACCGGTCTCCCAATTCGTACTGTTTCAGGATATCACGCGCCCACTCGTAATCGGCCCGGTCTTTCAACACGAACTTCACTTCATCTTTTCCGGACAGATGCGCGAGGGTGTCCCACCGCATGCGGTCCGTCATCCCGCTACCGGGGCATTTCACATCCAGAATAATGGAAACCCGCTCATCCACATTGGAAATATCAATCGCCCCGCTGGTTTCCAGCATCACCTGAAACCCGGTCTCGCACAACTGTGTTAACAATACCAGAGACCCCGGTTGATGCAACGGTTCCCCGCCGGTTACCTCCACAAGAGGACATCCATACGATTGCACCTTCTCCAAAATGGCCTCTATCGGCATCGTGGTTCCACCGTAAAAGGCATACTCCGTATCGCACCAGGTGCAGCGGAGTGGACAACCCGTTAACCGGACAAACACACACGGCTGCCCCACACGGGTGGATTCACCTTGAATGCTATGAAAGATTTCGGTGATGTTCAGGGAAGGTAGTGTCGTCATGAGAACTTCCAACTCCACACATGTATCAGGTGATATTGTACTGAAAGTTTGGTGTGGTGGGGAGGGGACAAAAGAAGTGTGGCTAAGCCCATTGTGTAATAGGCCATCCCTGTTGGCGGGCAATACGGGCCATGCCGCGAATGGGATTTACGACAAAGGGATGTCCAACCAGTTGCAGCGCGTGAAAATCCCCGGGGCTATCCCCATAGGCATAGCTGCGGCTCAGGTCCAGATTATAACGGGCGGCCAGGCGCTCCACATGCCGGCCTTTCCCTTCGCCATAGGGCAGCGGGGCAAAGACGTTCCCCGTATACAGTCCGGACTGGGCTTCCAGCCTGGCGCCAAACACCAACGTTACCCCGAGCTTGGCCGCTAAGGGCCTAACCAAAAATTCAGGGGATCCACTGACCAATGCCACGACATGTCCTGCATCCTGATGACGGGACAAGCGGCTCAAGGCCCGAGTTGAGACCCGTGGAACGACAAATAACTCCACGTACTCGCTCGCAAACTGCTCAATGAGGGAGACATCATGACCCATCAGATACAGCTTCTTCCGTCGGAGGGGACTCAGCGAAATTGGCGGCATCTGCCTAATGGCATACTCCATGCTGTGCCACAATTCTGGCCAACCCACGACGCCGTCTTGCCACAGATACCGGAAAAACCCGATTTCAATCGAAGCACCGGGAATCAATGTGTTGTCCACGTCGAAAAAAGCACCGATCCAGTGTTGTGAATGAGCCAGGGGTGCAGGCGAAGATGCGGAGCGAGTCATGGTGAGCAACAATTTCGAAACGTCAAGATGATGAGCGAATGGTCGCGATTCTACCCCTCTCTCCACTCGTTGACAAGGACAGCAAGAGGTTTCATAATCTGCCTGTTCGTGCCGAAGTGGTGGAATGGCAGACACGCACGTTTGAGGGGCGTGTGGGGAAACCCATGCGGGTTCAAGTCCCGCCTTCGGCACCAAATTTCTCCTCCCTATTGTTTTCGTTCCTTCGAAATTCCACAGTGAACCCGGTAAGGGTTTAACGTCAATTCAAAGAAAACCAGCTTACTGGCTCTATTGTTTTCTTTGTGGATATCCCAAAGTAGCGTGGAGGTCATGTAATGAAACGCGGGTGGTATTCACGGCGAGTGTTTCCCAGGCTGGTAAATTGGAGCATGGTCCAACCCGGTTTCATCCCTTTGCGGCAGTCGTTGCTATCACAGGCGTCAGGTGCGGTGATGGAAATCGGGTTTGGGACCGGGGCCAACCTCACATTCTACCCTTCTCATATACATTCTTTAACAGCCATTGATCCCAACCCCGGGATGATCCCATTGGCCCGCTCGCATCTGGTCGAGGGGGTGGTTTCGGTCGATCTGGCCCTTGCTTCTGCGGAATGGCTCCCATTTCCCTCTGCCTCCTTCGATACGGTTGTCAGCACCATGACGTTATGCAGTGTTCCTCAACTTTCGAAGGCTTTGCAAGAATTGTTTCGGGTCGTGAAGCCCGGAGGACGGTTATTATTTTTGGAACATGGGCAAAGTCCTGATCGTTCGGTTTGCCGGTGGCAGGATGGTCTCACGGCGGTTTGGAAATATCTTGGCGATGGATGTCATTTAAACCGTCCGATGGCTCAGGTGATTCAGGAGCAGGGCTGGAATGTGGCTACGCTCGATAAATTTTATCTTCCCGGGGTTCCCAAGCCGTTCGGATATTTCTATCAGGGAATGGCGGTCAAGAACTGAGAGACTGCGTTTTGCCCTTCCATTTCCCCTGGTTTCTTTATACATTAATTGAATGGAGTGCTGAGGGGATTTCGACTGTCTTGTTGATTATTCCTGTCTCGGAGTACTGAGATTTTCCAGTCATGAATCTACAATTACCTCCCTACTTAACTGTCTATGGTGCCATAGGTGGAATCACCCTAGTGGTGGGACTACTTGTCGTTTTCCCTTCCTATGCAGAGGAGAAGGGTGCATCCCGGGAGATTCCGTCTCTCGCTCATGATTCTGCCGAAGAGCACCTGCGGCTGGGTGTTGATTTTTTTCTCACTGACGGACTGGATGTGGCCATCGAGGAATTTCGGGAGGCTGCCCGTCAGCGGCCTGGCTATGCTGACGCTTATCATAATCTTGGGGTGGCCCTGGCCAAAACCGGTGATTTAACCGGGGCCCTTGGGGCCTGGTCGCAAGCAGAGCGCCTGAATGTGCAGGCTGTGTCATTGCGCTACCACTTGTCTGCCCTGGTTTCCTTTAACTATGGCATCTCCCTGGTGCGTGATGGCCGCCTTAAGGAGGCCATGGAGCAATGGCAGGGGGCACTTCGGATTCAGCCTGATTTTCCGGAAGCCCATTATGCCTTGGGATTAGGCTATTTGGCCGCCAGTAATCCTGTCCCGGCTGTGGCACATTTACAAGAGACGCTTCACCATGCTTCCGATTGGCCGAATGTCCATGAAGCGTTGGGGTTGGCCTATTATGAATCGCATGAATATGTCTTGGCCGAACAGGCCTGGCGTCAGGCGCTGGCTTTGAAACCCGATTTCCCCAAGGTGCATGCCAATTTGGGATTGCTCCGTTTACAAGAGGGAAATTATCAGGAGGCGATCAGGCATTCTCGTGAAGCGTTGACACTCCAACCGGAACTCGTGGCGGCTCATTACAATGTAGGCGTGGCGTTGTTTGCCAAAGGAGACGAGGCTGCAAGTGTGCAACCGCTGGAAATGGCCCTCTCTTTAGATTCCCGGTTGACTTCAGCCAGGTTACTGCTTGGCGTCGTGTGGAGTCGAATGGGAAATTGGGCGCAGGCCGCGTCTATTTGGCGCGAAGCCCTCCGTCAGGATCCCTTTGCCCCAGATGGTGTGTGGCTGCATTACAATTTGGGATTAGCTATGGCTGCGATGGGAAATGTAAACGAAGCCGTCACGGAATTTCTGGCGGTGGCCGGGCATCGTCCTGAATGGGCTCCAGGGTGGTCTCAGTTGGGCTCGGCGCTTATGGCGAAGCGCCAATGGGGGAGAGCAGTGGATGCCCTGGAAACCGCTGCCCGGTTGCAACCGGGTTGGGGCCACCTCCATTTTTCCATGGGGAAAGCGCACGCTGAACAAGGGAAGTTGTCTCAGGCTGTCGACTCCTTTCAACGTGCGGTAGAGTTGGAGCCTCGTTTTGTGGACGGGTGGTTTCATTTGGGCGTGGTCCTTCGTGCTCAGAACCGATCGGATGAAGCGGTCGAGCCGCTTCGGTTAGCGGCGGAAGGCGGATCCGCAGAAGCCCAGAGCCTTTTGGCTTCGATGTATGCCAATGGAAATGGCGTGGATCGCAACATGCCCTTGGCTATGTTGTGGTGGTTTCGGAGTAGCCATACGTCGATTTCTGATGAGATTACGCAGACGGCCAAGGATCAGCTCTCACACCTTCGTCAAGGCCTTCACCGCCACCTCTTTCCACCCAATGACCGGCAGGATGTGTTCACCGGCTTTGGCCTGATTCGGCAGGATCTTCACCACCACGCTCCTCTCCACCGCTTGTCCGCCCAGGTGGTCAACGGAGAGATGACCTGGGATCATGTGACTCCGACCGGGCCGGTTCTGGCATGGGCGATTGAGCATGCTCTGGCATTGGACCGGTCTGCCCAGCACAAACTTCATGCCTGGTATGTGGAGGGCGAGGTTGGCCGGTTGGTTCCGGCAGATCCTCAAATTCGAACGTATTTTATTCGCACGGCGAAAGAAGGAGATCCTTTTTCCTGTCAGGTGGTGCGAACCTTTGCCGCCGATTCCTCAAACCCCTCTAGTGCAGACTGGCAAACGGCATTAAAGGGGTGTCCGGAACAGCCGGTGGGACCACGATTTTAATTTCTAGCCATGTTTCACACATTGAGATGGTGGTTTCTAATCCTACATGCGTAAAAAATCTATGACGGATCGATCCAGAACAATAGGGTCGGCCCTTGCCCTTTCCCTATTGGCCACCGTGGTGGCCGTCGGTTTCTCGCAGATCGTTCCCCAAGGAGAACGATGGTTGACCGATAGGCAACTGGCGCACATGCCTCCTGGACCTGTCGATCCTTCTATTATGTTGGTGACCGCAAAGGAGAACACGAGTCCGGCGTTGTGCGGGGAAGGACGATGGAATTTTGCTGTTATGGAAGCCACTCTGCTGGCCCTTCATGAAGCCGGAGCCGCGGTCATCGTTCCCTCAATGGATGTTTCAGCGCCTATCGCCTCCGAATGTGGTGGATTGCCGGGGCTGGTTCGACTGGCCGAAGTGACAAAACGAGTTGGGTCTGTAGTCTACCCTGATTCGGTCCCTCCCCCCTTGGCGGACGCGGCAACCGCTTTAGGGACGCTGGCATTGGTACCTGATGACGATGGGGTATTTCGAAGGGTGAAGTCCTCTTTTCCCTCTGCCGGTCCTTCGCCTCATCCACCGATCGGGCTGGCAATCGCCTCGTTCGTTTCGAAGACGGCAACGGCTATCAAGCCGGGGGCCATTGGCAATCAGCTTCGATTCGTTGGAGGCTGGAACAATCCTCCATTCCCCAACCATGTCTTTGCCGACGTGTGGAACACAATCCAGAGCGGGGATCGCGATCAATTGGCAAATATGTTTCGAGGAAAAGTGGTAATCATTTTTTCTTTGGGGTCAAAGAACTCAACTCTTTCGACGCCGTGGGAATTCGCCGTTCCGGTAGAATTTCTTCATGCCCTGGTGGTCAACGCTGTGCTGACCAATGGGTGGGTCTCCACGCCTCCCTTGTTGGGCGCCTTTCTTGTGACTGGTAGCGTAGGCATGCTGCTCGCTTTTATCATTCTTGGTGAGACCCCTCTGCCACGCCTTGGAGTGATGGGTCTGGCAAGTGTTCTTCTTGCGGGGCTTGCTCTTTTTTGTGGACTTCGCCTGGGTTGGGTGTGGCCAATTTTTAGCACAGGATTGGCTTGGGGAATGACGATAGGAGGAGCGATTTTCTGGCGGTCGTTCATGTCTCAGTCGATCATTCAACGGCGGATCGCCCAGGGGCGACAGCAGTTATGGCAATTGGAAAACGAATTGATCGAGAAACAGCATCATGTTCGGGAACTCGAGACTCAACTTCATGCTGCGCAAGACCACGCAAATCAGTCGGCGACGGTTATCGAGGGATTACAAGTCTTGCAAGGTGGCGTATATCGCCAACTCGAGATTTCTCAAGCCGGGATGGAGGAAACTCTGCGACAGATTGACGGGTTAAAAGAAGAATTGGAGAATCTCCGTCAGCAGGTGCCGGCATCTCAAAAGGCCTTTCATCTGACGCCGGTTCCCGGCGACAGCCAGGCATTATTACAAGAATGTGCATCTTTTCAGATTCTGACCCGTGATCCTTCGATCCTTCGCGCCTTTCAGGATTTAAAAAAAGCGGCGGTCACGCAGAATCCCATTCTCCTGCTTGGAGAAACGGGCACGGGTAAAGAGGTGTTTGCTAAAGCGGCTCACGCGCTGAGTCCTCGGCATCAGGGGCCATTTGTTTCGGTAAATATGGCTGCCATCCGGTCGGAATTATTTGAGGGGGAATTGTTTGGGCATGTGAAAGGAGCCTTTACCGGGGCGGTCGGCCGCAAGGGACATATCGAGACGGCGAATGGCGGAACGCTCTTTTTGGATGAAGTGGGCGAACTCCCATCCGATCTGCAAGCAAAATTGCTTCGGTTTTTGGAGGACGGGTCATTTCACCGGGTAGGAGAAAGTCAACTGACGCAGGTGGATGTGCGAATTATCGCGGCGACGAATCGCGACCTTCAGAAAGATGTGGAGGGGGGCCGATACCGGGAAGATCTGTATTACCGGTTACGCAGTATTGTGTTGATCCTGCCTCCTCTCCGGCAGCGGGGGCAGGAAGACCGCCTGCTGTTGGCTCAATCATTCCTTCAGCATTTTTCCGGGCAACAGCATCGAATGGATTTGGAGTTCACGCAAGGAGCGCTGGATGCGATCATGGCCTATCAGTGGCCGGGTAATATTCGAGAACTTCGGCAAACCGTGGCCCAGGCAGTAGCATTGGCTACGGGTTCCCTCATTACCGAAGCGGATCTACACCTCAGTGGTCCGGTGACACTCTTAGCGACGGGTGAAGGACAAGGGAAGGAGGAATTGGGGCGATTGGAGGACTCCATGGTGTTGGAATGCCTGCGCCGTCATGGATTCGATATGCAGGCGACGGCCAAGGCCTTAGGGTGGGATCGCAGCACGGTCACCCAGCGGTTGAAAGGTCTCGGATTTCAAGCGCTGGTAGCCTATCAAGGGAATATTGAAGCGGCGGCTCAATCGCTGGCCGGGGATGTCGCATTGAGGCGGGTGGTTGAGGGACGGTTACGCGAGTATTCGAAAAATTTGCTCCCTTCTTCCAAACACTATTCGTCTGTTGAAGAGGCTGTTGCCGACTGCCGAAGACGGTTTCGCAATCTGCCGGAGCGGCATTTTCCGGCCGTGGAGCAGTTAGTGCATCAGCGTTTTTCAACCCCAGGCGGGTGAAAAAGTATTCCGCCTTCATTTCCTTGGTCTATACTCCATTCTCGATCCCAACAGAATGTTTAAAAAAGACCAAGTTTCTCCCTTGCCTATCCCTGGCAAAGGAGGAGTCGTGCCTTCTCTCGTGGCAGCCGCAAGTTGCAAACCAAACGTATACTCTGTGTCGTACGGTGAACTTCTACGCGAGCCGAGAGCAAAATGGGGGATTTTCTCAATATCCGTTACGCCGGAATGAATTTCAACGCGGCCGAATTAATGCAATACCGTAACCCCGTCGGTGGGGGCCCGTCATCAAACAGGTGCCCCTGATGACCGCCGCATCGGGCGCAATGGACTTCGGTGCGCGGATAAATCAATTTCCAATCGGTTCGAGTCTCAATGACCTTCTCCGAAATCGGTTGCCAAAAACTGGGCCACCCGGTTCCGCTGTCGAATTTCGTGTCAGAAGAAAAAAGCGGCAACACGCATCCCGCACATTGGTAAATGCCTTTCGCTTTGCTTTGGTGATATTCATTGGTGAAGGGTGGCTCCGTATCTTCCTGGCGTAACACCCGATATTGCATGGGGGTCAAGAGAGCCTTCCACTCATTATCCGTTTTGGTTATTTTCGTGATGTCCGACCCCCCGGTTGAGGGATTGGGAGCGGCCAAAGACACCCCTAGCGATTTTGCCAGTACTCCGAAACCCAATGCCACGCCGACTTTCATAAGATTCCTCCTCTTGATAGACATATGATAACCCTCCTTTTATCGGGGACAGGGTAGACCCTCTTAGGTTTAGCCCAATCGACTGTATTTTACCAGTCTAGCGGACGTAGAAAAAGTTACAGCTTTGGTGAGTAAGCCTTTGACTGAACTCAGAGAAGTTTTTACACTGTAGGAAACAGAAGAAAGAACAGGGTTGTCTGTTGTGTGGAGGAAAGTGTTTGGGGTTTTAACGGGTTCAACGATTTGCGAAAGAAGGAGTGTCTATGGCTGAACAAACGCTGGATTTAAAAGTTGAAAGCCGGAACGTTGGCATGACTCCTCGATGGAAAGCCGAAATTGAGCGACGGACTGTGGCGTTGCAGACTGATACTATGCGCATCATTCATGCCCGTGTCACGCTCACCAAGAATGCCCACCATAAAAAAGGTGCCGATAACGCGGAAGCGTTGATCGTGATTGCTCTTCCACGGCGTCGCACCGTGACGGCCAGAAAAGAATCCAAAACTTTTGAAGAGGCCATTCGCGCAGCCTTTCAGGCGATGGAGCACGAACTGGATAAAATCGAAGAAAAACGCCTGGCCAGGAATGCCAAGGCCCTAGCCAAAAAGGCGGAAAAAGCTATGGCGTTGACTGCTGTCTGAAGCAGAGTCACGATCAGGGTTATCAATGAGCGGGTGGACGTGTTGTCCACCCGCCGGTGTCTGTGTTCTTATCCTGTTCTCGGTCTCCCTCAAATCTTCACATTCGTAGCATTCTCCAAAAAGTCCGGCTCTCTTTTGCAGTCTTGTCTTGGAGCTATCGATTCTTGTGATGTTCCGGCCATGGGCCGGGGAAAATTATTCGCCTCCCTTAGAGGCAGAAGTGGTCAAGAAATGATGTGGCGGGGGAAAGGCAACTTCGCAGGAAACAAAGAGGGAGTGTTGAAAAAGGCCGCCGTGCCTGCGCCGGAGCTTCGGCAGGCAGGCCAGCGGCGTTCTCGCCCCTTGGCCGTGCTCACGTACTCCTCCGTACGCTCCGCCCCTCCAAGAGGCTGCGGCCTTGCTGGACGGACCTTTTTGAACGCTCCCGTATTTTTTCGTATGGCTCTCGGTGACCAACATGCGAATCAACAGACAAACCATTTTAATTTATTCAGCGGTTATCACGAACCTTTGGCTCACCCGTGCATCATGAAAATAGCAGAGGGAGAAGGGAGGGAGCCGGAAGGAAAGGACTGACGAGTCTTGATCTCCTCACTTCTCACTTTTGACTTATTTATTACACAATCCCTTACGTTGCCGGAATATGGAGCAGTTCCCTGCCCGCCTTCATAATCTCAGCGAGTCGCTCAGGAGTTTTGGCTTCGCCGTAGCATCGGACGATGGGTTCAGTACCGGACGGTCGAATGAGATACCACCCGCCATCGGGCAGTATCAGTTTGCAGCCATCCAGTTTATTGACATGGATGATCTCCACTCCTGCAAACGCGGAAGGCGGATGATCAAGCACCTGCTTGACCTGCGCCCGGACGTGTTCGCTGAGTGTCAGATCCTGTCGTGTCGTGAACGAGGCCCCGATACGCTTAAAAAGATCTTTCAGTAACTCCTGAACGGTCTGTCCCGTAAATGCCACCATCTCCGCGACCAGCGCCCCGGCTAAAATACCATCTTTTTCCGGCACATGGCCCTTGATGGATAAACCTGCGCTTTCTTCTCCGCCAAAAACAACTTCCCCCTTCGCGAGTAATTCACCGATGTATTTGAATCCTACCGGGGTTTCGTGGACGGTCAGTCCATGGTGAGCCGCCACGGCATCAATGAGATGAGTGGTGGCGACGGAGCGTGCGACTCCCCCGGTCCATTGCCGACTGCGAATGAGATAATCCAGCAATACGGCCAATATATAGTTGGCTTGAATAAAGGTGCCGTCGGCGTCCACGATTCCAAACCGGTCTCCGCCTCCGTCGGTGGCAAGCCCGAGATGCGCGCCTTCGCGGCGAACGGTATCTTTCAGGTCCTGAAGTGTCTCGTCGGTCGGTTCCGGCCGAAAGCCTCCAAAATAGGGATCCCGCCAATGGTGTAAGACGGCCATTTTCGCACCGGCCTGCCGAAGAAATTCGTCCAGATAATTTCTGGTGGTTCCGAACAGTGGATCAAAAATGACCCGAATCCGGCCGTTCCGAATGCGGTCGCGATCCACATGTTGTTCCAGTGCTTTGAGATAGTCGGGTTGTGGATCGAAATACCGCACCATGCCTTCGTTTTTGGCGCGTTCCCAGGGGAACCATTTGATGTATTCTCCATGCAACAGGGGAAGGATGCGGAGTTCAATGGCTTTGGTTGTTTCAGGCAGCGCCGGCCCTCCCCAATCCGGTGTAAATTTGATCCCATTCCATTCAGGAGGATTGTGGCTGGCGGAGATGTTGATACCGCCGGCCAGTTTGCGACTAATCACGTGGTAAGAGATGGCTGGAGTCGGGGTATCACGGTCGCAAATGAGACACGGGATACCATGAGCCGCCATGACTTCTGCGGCCACTTTGGCAAAATGCTCCCCCAAAAACCGTGCGTCGTAGCCGATAAGCATGCCTTGCTGGCCCAGTTTCTGTTGGCGCAGATATTGAGCGATACCCTGGCACACGACCCGAATGTTCCGGACCGTAAAGTCGTCGGCCACTATGGCCCGCCACCCTGAAGTCCCGAATTTAATGGAGTCCATGTTTGATGAATACTCGTAGTGGAGAAGAAATTTCTCAGCAAAAAATAATCAATATATGATTTGGGGCGTTAGTTCCCAAAAGGGTTACAGAATAGAAGATTTTCCCTCATTTGCCAATCGGATGGCTTGAGTTTATTTCTGATGAACTTCCCAGAAATCGTCTTGAGGGCCAACTATTACAGTTGGAAGGTAACAAGAAAGTGGCGGAGGTAAAAGTCGTTGGGGGCTTTCCCGGATTGGCGCAACCCGTTAGCCCTGCATATGTGGCGATTACGAGGGGGACAATTCACACCAGACGGGGGTGTGATCCGAAGGTTTATCCAGCCCGCGCGGTTTCCGATCCACATCTGATGAGACTAACCGATCCGTCGCCTGTGGAGAGAGCAGGAGATGATCAATGCGCAGCCCTTCGTCACGATTCCATCGACCAGCCTGGTAATCCCAATAGGTGTAGAGCCCTATCTCGGTGTGCAAGGCTCGAAGGGCATCGGTGTACCCGAGGTGACAGAGAGCACGAAAGCGGGCACGGGACTCCGGGCGGCACAGGGCGTCGTCGGCAAATCCCTTTGGATCGTAGACATCGTGGTCGGTGGGACATACGTTAAAGTCACCCCCTAACACCACCGCTTCTTCAAGGGCTAAAAGGGATTGCGCGTGAGAGAGGAGTCGGTCCATCCAGGCGAGTTTATAGGAAAATTTTTCCGTCCCCACTGGATTTCCATTGGGTAAATAAATCGAGGCCACCCGGACGTTTTCCATCACTGCTTCCACGTATCGGGCTTGTTCGTCAGAGGGGGCACCCGGCAAGGTGGTGTGTTCCACTTCGATCGGTGCTTTGGAGAGGATCGCGACCCCGTTGTACGTTTTTTGGCCGACCATCGCCAAATTATAGCCAAGTTCCTCGATTGCCATTCTAGGGAACTGGTCCTCAGTGGCTTTCAGTTCTTGAAGCAGGACAATGTCCGGGTTAGCCTGTTTGACCCAATCCATCAAATGGGGAATTCGCATGTTAATTGAATTCACATTCCATGTGGCGATTTTCATCGTGGGGCTCATGCTGAGATTTTTCGAGTGAGAGGGCTCATGTCGTCAGTCATGGGAAGACAAGGTTTTTGTAGGAATGTGCCAACAGGTGACCGCTCATGGTGCCTCGGAATTTCGTCGAAAGTCGATCTGAAAACCCTGAAATTGTTTTTGAAACAGCGTTTTCAGAATAAAGGGAGTAATGCCGAAGAACCACACGCCATAGATACAGATTTCTAAAATATATCGGGAGGAGGGAGAGACCATCGCGTTAAAGATCACCGGGACTCCCCATCCGATCGTCAAGCTCACAAACGCAAGAATCACCACGTGTCGCCAAACCAGAAACCAGACGAGTTTTAATAACTCCCCATATGTCGGTATCTCCATTATTCTTGTTTTTCCTTTCTCATAAGACATAAGATTCTTCATGGTTCTTAATGTGCCTCGTCCCAGGAAGGACCATGCCCGGCTTCGACCGTGAGCGGGATAGACAATTGCAGGGCCGGGAGCGTGGCAGCTTCCAGCACATGCTTGATGACGGCAGTGGTTTGGGCTACCGCCGATTCTTCTACCTCGAATAACAACTCATCGTGGACGGTCAACAACATTTTCGCCCGTGGCGTTAAGCCATACTGTGCCAACGCGGCGGGCACGCGAATCATGGCCCGCTTCAAAATATCGGCGGCCGTGCCTTGTAGGGGTGCGTTAATGGCGGCTCTCTCAGAGAAATTTCGTCGGGCGGAATTTTTATCATGAATGCCTGGCACGTGGCACCGACGCCCAAAGAGGGTCTGGACATACCCGTGTTGCCGACAAAACTGTTTGGTGCGTTCCATGTACTCTTGGATACCGGGATACTGCTCGAAATAGGTTTTGATGTAGGACGCGGCTTCACCCTGTTCCACGCCTAGCTGACGAGCCAATCCGAAGGGGCTGATCCCGTAAATGATCCCGAAATTAATCGCCTTGGCTTTTCGTCGAATTGCCGCATCCATATTTTCTAAGGGGAGGCCGAAAACCTGGCTGGCGGTGAGGGCATGAATATCCTGGCCTTCCCAAAAGGCCTTCTTGAGAACGGGAATATCGGCGACGTGGGCGAGCAATCGAAGTTCAATCTGGGAATAATCAAGAGACAGAAGCGTGCACCCGGGCTCTGCCACGAAGGCCCGTCGGATTCTTCGGCCTTCTTCGGTGCGAATGGGAATGTTCTGGAGATTGGGATCTGTGGATGACAGTCTTCCCGTCGCGGCAGATGCCATGGCGTAGGACGTATGGACCCGGTTCGTGTCGGGGTTGATCTGATGGATGAGCGCATCGGCATACGTGCTGCGGAGTTTTTCCAAATGTCGCCATTCCAACACGCGTGAGGGGAGTTCATGGCCTTGAGCCGCCAAAGATTCGAGGACATCGGCACCGGTTCCATAACTGCCGGCTTTGCCTTTTTGACCTCCTCCCAAGGCGAGCTTGTCAAACAACACTTCTCCGAGCTGTTTGGGGGAACCGACATTGAAGGATTTTTCGGCCAGGCGATGAATCTCTTGTTCCAGTTCCTGGAGACGGCGGGAAAAATCCTGGCTGACCTGTTTGAGTTGGGACACATCGACTTTGATGCCTGTTTGCTCCATGGTCGCCAGCACGGGAATCAAGTGACGCTCGAGTGTTTCGTAGACGGTGGTCATGTGTTCACTGATGAGACGGGGTTTGAGAACCCGATGCAGCCGCAAGGTCACATCGGCATCTTCCGCGGCGTATTCCAGCGCTTTATCCAAGGGAACCTGATCGAAAGTGATCAGAGATTTTCCGGTGCCCGCGACGTCTTTGAATTTGATGGTCGTATGGCCCAAAAAACGTTCTGCCAGTTCGTCCATGCCATGTCCATGCATGCCCCCTTCTAAGACGTAGGAGAGCAGCATGGTATCGTCCACGGGGGACATGTCGATGCCATACCGGCGAAGCACGCCGATGTCGTATTTAATATTGTGCCCGATCTTAAGCACCCCAGGGTCGGTTAGCAGTGGCCCAAGGATGTCGAGCGCTCTTTGAAGTGGAATTTGTGTCGGTGTGTCCGCCAAGGAAGCAGAAGTGTCATGTGATAACAAGTCCAGTTTGGAAGTGAATCCGGGTGCCACATGACCAACGGGCACATAACAAGCAAGGCCAGGTTCCAAGCTCAAGGAGATACCGACCAATTCTGCCCGTGTTTGATCGAGGGACGTGGTTTCGGTGTCGACAGTCACCATCCCACGACAGGTCGCCTCATCCACCCAGCTTTGAAGAGCGGAAACGGTTTGGATCAATTCATAGTGGGCTTTGGAGGGGAGCGCCGATGTTTCTGGCTCTTTGGTTTCGGGTGTTTGGGTTGCGAACGTTGGAGGGAGTGTGGAGCTTGGCTCCTGTTCGCCCGTTATGCGGCTTTGAATACGAGCCAGAATCGTTTTAAAGTTTTGTTCCTTGAGAAAATGTGTTAATAATTCCATGTTGGGCTGACGTCGTTCCAATTGTGCCAAGGGGATAGCCAGCGGCACATCGAATCGAAGCCGGACCAATTCACGGGATAGTCGGGCTTGATCGGCATATTCCAGGAGATTTTCCCGGCGCTTGGTCTGCTTGATTTCAGAGGCGTGAGCCAGAAGGGTGTCCAGGTCCCCGTATTCCTGAATGAGCTGTGCGGCTGTTTTAACCCCGATGCCCGGTACCCCGGGAACATTGTCCGTTGAATCTCCCGCCAATGCCTGTACATCCACAACCTTTTCAGGCGGCACGCCAAATTTTTCTAGAACTTGCTCGGGGCCGATCCGACGGTTTTTGATGGAATCGAACATACTGACCTGGTCCGATACCAACTGCATGAGATCTTTGTCCGATGACACAATGGTCACATCCGCGCCGGCGTCCAGCGCGTGCTTCGTGTAGGTGGCGATCAGGTCGTCAGCTTCGAACCCGTTCAACTCGATGCAATCCAGATTAAAGGCTCGTGTGGCCTCCCGGACGAGAGGGAATTGGGGCACCAATTCTTCAGGTGGTTCGGTGCGATTGGCCTTATAGCTGGGGGCCAGATCGTTTCGAAAGGTTTTACGTGCGGAGTCAAAGATGACGGCAATATGGTCCGGCTTCATGTCATCCAACAGTTTCATCAACATCGTGATGAATCCATAGACGGCGTTGACGGGCGTGCCATCCGGGCGAGTGAGGATCTGGATGGCATGAAATGCCCGGAAAATGAAGCCTGAGGCGTCGACTAACACGACATGACGAATCGGGAGAGGGGAAGGCTGTTCACTAACGGCGTTCACGGAAAATGTCCTCTCGTGTGATGATTTGGTCCATTGAAGATACCTGATAGCCCTGGAAGTGTCGATATCTCATGATGGGAGTGTTGAAAAATGCCGTCGTGCCTGCGCCGGAGCTCCCGGCCTTCGTAGCCGAAGCTACTTCGGCGGAATAGGCTCGGCAGGCAGGCCAGCGGCGTTCTTCGAACCCGTGAAACGTGAGACATGAAAAGTAGGGGGGTGACAGAAGGACACTCTGAACAGTTTGACTCTTGTCTCATATTACGCCTGATCCCTCACGCCTTACTACTTACGAATCCGCGCGGCCTTTCCTTCGAGGGCCTCAGGACAGGACTGGCCTTCCTTCGACCAGGCTCAGGACAGACTTTGAACACTCCCTTATTTTTTTCGTATGGCTCTCAGTTATTCACATGCGGATCAACAGGCAAAACATTTCAATTATTCAACAGCCCCATGATGGGTTAGCTGGTTTGCCCACAGAAAAGGAATAGGGCATGATAACATGCCCTATTCCCAGGCTTCTTGAGGGAGCATGCGATCGTGAAGAGGAACATTATGGTGGGTCTAGCCATTGTTATCGGCCTTTGTATCGTGGGCATTTTCCTCCTTCCGGTTTTGCTGGATTTGAATCGTTACCGGGACCGGTATCTGCCTGTTCTGGAACAGGCACTCCATCGACCAGTCGATGTTCAGGATGTCCGCTTAACCATTTTCCCCAAACTAGGAGTTCGGGTGCGGGGTATCACGGTTGCCGATGACCCGGCGTTCAGTCCTACTCCTTTTTTAACGATTCCGTCCGCCGAGGTGGTAGTTCAGTGGGTGCCACTGCTGTCCCGGCGCATTCAGGTGGAACGGGTTCTTTTTCAGGATGCAACAGTGCACGTCATTCGCACACAGAATGGTGTATTGAATACGGCCACCATCGGAAAGTATCCCTCTCTCCAACCGCCTGTGAAAGGGGCTTCTAGAGCGGAAGATTCTCTCGAGCCCATGTTGGGAGTGTTCGCTGTGGAACGCCTCTCCATGACCGGAGGAACCCTGAAGTATGAGGATCGTTCCCAAGAACACTTCCGTTCCTACCAGGTTGATAACCTGGAATTTGTGACGAATTCCGTCCAAATTGGAAAGACGGCGAGCATTCATGCCAAGGGTATGGTTATGCCCTATCGATTATCCTTGGAGATGAACGGGCGATTGGGCCCTCTTCAGCCAACACTGGATGTGCCCATGATCGATATGGTGGGCAGGTTAGGCAAGGTGGAGGCAGTCGCCAGGGGCAAGGTCATTGATGGGAGGCTTGAGCTGGATGTGCAGATACCAAACGTGTCGACGGATGATATTCCCATGGATCCGGCATTGGCCAAGCCGGTGGTGTTGAACCACATTCAGGCCCATCTGATCGCACCATTGGTCCCCAACAAACGATTGGCGCCCTCCTCAGAAGTGAGGATTGATCCTCTTACCCTGGATCTCCAATTGGGCGGGTCAACCATTCATCTTTCAGGCAAGGGCACGCCTGGACGTCTGCATCTGGTTGGTGAGTCACCTGCCATGTTCTCTCAGGATTTTCCTCTGGCTCTTTCCGTTCAACACCCATTTTCATTGGAGCAGATTCGTTTTGAAATCGTGATCCAAGGGGCCCGGGTGGACCTGGTGTCTCTTAACGCCAGGGCTTTTCAGGGAAGTCTTGAGGCACATGGGATGTGGGATGGGACTCTTTCTGCCCCTATATTTTCATTCAAGGGGAATTTCAAGCATTTTGCCGTTGAACCAATTATGCAAGCCGTTCGTTCTTCTTCACTCAGCTTGACCGGGACGGGAGAATTGCACTGGAGTACCGAGGGGTCCTTACCGCCATCGGGGCATCCCAACATGAACGGACCAATCCGGTTGAGGATTCAGAACGGGCAATTGGTTGGGTTTGATCTTGTGCAGGAAATAGAAGAAGCGCTTCAGCTCCCGGGCCTTCTGGGAGAATCCACCGGAGCCACGAAATTTTCCCTGATCGACACCAAAGCGGATTTGAAAGAGACGGGCCTAGCCATTCGACAATTGACCCTGGATGCACCGGATTTCTCGCTTCAAGGGATGGGAAACATCGGCTTTGATCGCGCATTGAAACTCCAAGGGAATCTTGCCTTCTCATCGGCCATCAGCGACCGGATTATTCGACAGTTTCCGCTGGCCAAAGTTGCGCGGCAACAGGGACAGTTGGTGCTTCCTTTTGAGGTAAAAGGGACCCTTCCGGAACAGGTACTACAACTGGATACGAGATCCTTTGGGAATCAGTTACAAAAGAACGTGGAACGGCGGCTTGAGAAAGCCTTGCAGGGCGATGAACAGGAATTGCAGCAACTCTTGAAAGAGGGAGAAGACCTGCTGAAACAGTTGTTTGGAAAATAGAAATACGGGTCAACGCTCCCGGAAACTGTTTGCATCCTTCATCCGTGTCTCAAACCGGAGTAGAACTATCTGCCTGACTTATTTTGGCAACAATGAATGGTGTTGTGGCGAAACCGGTGCAGGGCACAATTGAGCGACCATGGACCGCAACTCCCCAAAATCATACGGCTTTCCAATAATGGCATAGGCCCCTAAGCGGGAGGCTTGCTCGCGGATTTCTGCGTTGAGCAACCCGGTCACCATAATGACCGGGACATCAGGATTTTGTGATGTGTGCTGTAGCCGGTTCAAAAACTCCATGCCGGTCATGACGGGCATGGCATTATCAAGAATAACGACGTCAAAGTGTTGTGATTCAAGAAGAGACAACCCCATGGCTCCATTTTCTGCTTCCACGCAATGGCATCCATCATATTCCAGGACCATCCGGAGCAATCCGCGACTCATCTCATCATCATCAATAATCAGTGTGTTTTTGGACATCAGGTTCTCCTCTTGATAAATGACCAATCCACCCTCCTGGTGGACCGCGCCGACAAATGCCGACCTTTCTTTGATGAAATCACCCAAGGGCTGGCTCCTCATCACCACTCACCGGTCGTGCACGCCAAGGTCTGTGGATCACCTTAGCTTGTGCGTGAAGAGTGGTGTGCCTTTGAGGATGAAGAGCAATGCTCCTTCCAAATGAAGAACATTCCTCCAAAGACTCCGAGGCCTGTGACACAGATGGCAAGAATGATTTCCATGGGTTTCCTCTCATGTTTTGTGCCTGCCATACTGCAAAAGCAAAGAATGTACCAAATGAAGATGAGAGCTCTTTCCCGAATCTCACGGTTATAACTCATTGAAAAATATATGAATGGAGAACTGAATTCTTATAATCGGTTTCTTATTTTTTAAAGGAGATGAAGGATAAGTACCCGAGTTGTGGCATGGGTTGTTATCCAATGGCATACAGTCTGTATCTCAATGGATAAGATCGGGGAGAGGCTCAAGGAAAAGGAGAATAAAAGGACGCTTGTGATTGTTTAGGGATTTGTTTTTAATGAAAGGGGCTTGTTGAGCAATTCAAAGATTAGCTCCTGAAACTATTCTTGACGGAGGACTGATAGGGGAGGGAAACCAAGCAACCGATACGTACTGAGGAAGCCGGTCATAAGAGTCAGCACAATCGTCAGGAGCAATCCCATGATCAATATGATCGGGTCAAACGTCCAGGTCAGGTCAAAAAAGAAGTGCAAGATTGACCAGGAGAGGAGACATCCCAATCCAAGTCCCACAAGGCCCGCAAATGCACCAATCAAACCGAATTCCATTCCGAGTGAAAACAAGAGTAGGCTGCGACCCCCTCCCAAGGCTTTCAAAATGGCCAAATCAAACAGACGACGGTACCGGTTGATGGAAATCGCCGCAATCATGACCACGGCTCCCGTCATCAGACATAACAATGCCAGTGCCTGAATGCCCATGGCCAATTGGCGAAATATCCGGGCAATATTCTCCAGCACGTCTCCCACATTAATCGCTGTCACATTGGGCATGGCTGCCACAATGGCTTGTTGAAGAGGCACTTCGGAGGTTTTCGGCACTCTGGTCGTGGCGATGTAGGTTAAAGGGGCACCGTCAAGAGCACCAGGCTCAAGAATCATAAAAAAATTCATGGAAAAATTGCTCCAGTCTACCTGTCGAAGACTACTGACTGTAGCCATAAATGAAATCCCTTGAATATCCAACGTGAGGGTTGATCCCAGCGTCAGTCCCAGGTTTTTTGCGGCTTCTTCTTCCATGGAGACTAATGGGAGATCGGACGGCTTATTGGTCGCACCATCCGAGACATGTTCCTTGGTGTCGTCCCACCAGTGTCCGTGAGTGAGGATGTTGTCTTTTGGAAGGATCCGGAATGTCGTCAACACGTATTCTCTGGTGAAATACCATCCATTCCGTTGGCCTTTATGCGCTTCAGGATTGATGGGTTGTCCGTTAATGGCTGTGAGGCGAGACCGCACGACCGGAACCAAATCATACGGCGAGTCCGGAAACCGTTGTTTCAGCACGCGCACGAACTGCGGATGTTGATCGGGTTGGATGTCAATGAAAAAAAATGAGGGGGCGTTGGAGGGGATTTGATTCCCGATCAGCTCGAGCAACGACCGTTGCACAGTGGTCAGTGTCGTCATGAGCATGACGCCAATCCCAATGGCCAAGGTCATGGCTGTGGTAAAATTTCCCGGTCGTTGAAGGTTATTCACGGCATGACGCAGCAAATACCGTTGAGGAAATTGCACATGGCGGAGAATTGAGTATAAAACGCCGGTTCCTCCTAATAAGAGGAGAACGGCCAAAGCACATGCACCGGAAAAAAACAGGCCCAGGGTCAGCGAGTGCGCTTGCCACATGGCCAGACCCGTTACGCCCCCCACAATGATGACACTGACGAGGACCCGCGTCCGATCATTCCACCAATGTTTGAAGAGGGTGCCCCATCGTGTGACCCTGGACCGGAATTGAGCCATGGTCTGAGATTGGTCAATGGCTTGACGAAACACCAATGCCGGAGAGACATGACGGATGGCCAACAGAGGCCACAGCGAGAAGGCCAGTGTGGCGATAATTCCAAGTGCGATTCCCCGAAGGATGGGAACGATCGTGGGGTTCATGGGCATGGTTTCAGGAATAATTCCTTGAAGAAAAAGTGGTAATCCCCTGTGGAGTGCGACTCCTAAAATTCCACCGAGAAGACTGCCGATTCCTCCCAGGAAAAGGCTTTGTGTGAGGTAGAGACGGATGACTTGTGAAGAATCCGCCCCCAGCGTTTTCAGTGTGGCGATAATAGGAATCTTTTGAGTGATAAATCCCTGAATGGTGCAAGCCACCCCGATCCCGCCTACCAATAGGATCGTTAATCCAATCAGGCCAAGATACAGATTCAATTGGTCAAGGAACCGGCGGAGTCGTGGCTGGGCATCCCTAAAGGAGCTAACCTGGACGCCTTCCTGGCTGAGGTGCCCGCGTAGCTCATCCATCAAGGGCTCAAGAGAGAAGGAGTTGTTAATTTTCAGACGGTATCGTTCCTGAATCCGGCTTCCGGTTTTTACCAAGGTGGTTGCCTCAAGGGCTTCCCGGGAAATCATGACTCTGGGTCCTAAACTGAACCCATCGGCAATCCGATCCGGTTCCTTTTTGAGCACGGCGGTGATAAGGAAGTTGGCCTGGCCGATTCGCAGCTCGCTGCCGACGGTTAGATTGAGTCGGATCAGCAAGGATTCCTGGGCAAGCGCACCAAAGCACGGCGAGCGACGGCAATCGGATTGAAGAGAAGCCAGAAGTTGTTCAGCCGGGTGGTCGGGTTCCACAACCAACCGGCCATACAGGGGATAGGGGGAATCCGTGGCCTTGAGTTCAACCAATTGAGAGGCTGTTTCCGTGAGAGGGACTTGGTTGTCAGGGATGTCCACCGTTGCCATTGCCGCGAGTTCAGTCACATGAGACACGAGGATACCCCGGTCAGAAAGGGAGTTCAGCACGCCCCGGCTCTTGTCGGTGATCGCCCTCCGCCAGGATAACTCCACATCACCGCCTAACAGGGCACGGGCATCTCCCAGGATGACCTGTTCGACATTGGCGGCAAACAGGTCAACGGCCACAATGGCGCCGACGCCTAGCGCAATGCAGAGAAACAAAAACAGAAAACGAGACCAGGCGCTGGTAATTTCCCGCCAGGCCAATTTAAAGGAGACGGGTATCATGTCCCGGGAATCGAGGAGGACAAAGGTTGCATCGTCTCGTTCACAATCGCTCCATCCCGCAACGTCAGGATACGTTGTGCCCGAGCGGCCAACAACTCGTCGTGGGTCACCAGGACAAGAGTGCTGCCGTGCTGCTGATGAAGCTCCCACAGCAGATCGATGACCATCGCACCGGTTGTGCTATCCAGATTGCCGGTGGGTTCGTCGGCGAGCAGGAGGGGAGGCTGGGTGATAAAGGCGCGGGCCAAGGCAACCCGTTGTTGTTCACCTCCCGAGAGTTGAATGGGATAATGGTGGAGGCGATGTTCCAGTCCCACGGATTGCAAAAGGGCTTTGGCTCGTGATTGGCCGGTGGAAATGCCTTGCAATTCCAACGGGAGAGCCACATTTTCCAGAGCAGTCAAGGTGGGAATGAGATGGAAGGCCTGAAAAACATAGCCAATGTGTTTCCGTCGAAAGTGGGCCATTTCAGTTTCGGTCAAGGTCGTGATCTCGGTTTGGTCAATGCGGATGGAACCCTGCGTTGGTCGATCGAGACCTGCCAGCAGACCCAGAAGAGTCGATTTCCCGCTTCCTGATGGACCGACAATGGTGACCACCTGGTCGGGGAAGACCTCAAAGGAAATGTCCTGTAAAATCTTCACAGGCTGATTGCCTGCTCGAAGCTGCATTCCGAGATGATTGACGGAAATGAGAGGATGAGTTGATTGAGACAAGGGGAGTACAGAGCGTGTGGACGATGAAGGAACATTCACGTGGATTACACAAACAGGCTCAGATAGTAGACAATGGGGTTGGGAGAATTCACCAAGTCGTCATGGTTAGCATCATCTTATCAGCCCTTGTGCTCTTCTGTCTGGGAACATGGGGTTGTGAGGGTCAGGAGGACACATCCACGGTCATTCCCGAGCCGATGAACACCGGCTCAGAAGCGTTAGTGCTTCGGTCACAATCCCCGCGCTCTCCACACTCAGCAGAGCCGTTGGTACGAACATACGAATCCTTTCCTAAAATTGTGGCTTTTGGCAATAGCTTAACGGCTGGACTTGGGGTGGCCCCGGATGAATCCTATCCCGCTCAACTGGCACAGCGGCTGCTGGAAAGTGGATTTCAATACGAGGTCATCAATGCCGGGGTGAGTGGAGAAACCTCAGCCGGGGGAGTGCGACGGATAGAGTGGATTCTGAAAAGTCAGCCGACAGTCGTCATATTGGAATTGGGGGTCAATGATGGACTCCGGGGGCTACCCCTGAAACAGACGTATACGAATCTCCACACCATCATTGAACGATTGAAGGCAGAAGGGGTGATGGTCATTTTGGCCGGCATGCGCATCCCCGTAAACTATGGGGAAGATTATACGGGGGAGTTCTTTGAAATGTATGAACGGTTGGCTCAGGAATTTGCGCTCCCACTGATTCCATTTTTCCTGGAAGGGGTGGCTGCACAACCTGGTTTAAATCAGGTGGACGGGGTTCACCCCACGGGGGAAGGATATACAACTGTGACTCAGAACGTCTGGCACACGTTGGAACCGATTCTTAAGGAATTGTCAGAGTCACTTAAAAAGAGTTAACACCCCTCCCATGATGAAAAAGAGGGGTGTTAGTTTTTATTTCACTTAGAAATGGTTGGGAGGAACAAGCGAGAAGTTATGACTTTTTAAAGAAAATGTCATATACCCCATACGCCAAAATTACTGCGATGGTCCCATAGTACAGTCCCGTGATACCCTCATATCCTCCACCGGGCGCATTAGCAAAGGCTGGGTTTGCGGCGAACACGAGGAGAGCACTGAGAAGAGCAACAATTCGATTCATACGACAATCCTCACTTTCGGACAATGGAAAAGAACTCACACATTTCTACTTGCTTGTATAGCTTGGTCTGGTCATCTATTTATTTTATGGTGCCGGATTGTAGTAAATTTTATTTCTGGGATGCAAGTCACGGGTAGGAGCAGTTAAATAGCTATTTAATTCTAGTTTTTATTACGTAAAATCAGGATGGAAAACGACATGGGGAGCCAAGGCAGGAAAAGTCATAAGGGAACGCATTGCAGGGAGAAAACGGATCTTTCCAGGCAAGGCCGAGTAAAAAAGCTGGGAGAGAATTATTAGGATTCCAGTCGGGAATGCGAGCCATCGCAAAATGGAGCTTTTTTACTGTGTTTGCACCCGCACCACGCCACTTTTCCTTTATCTTTGATTTCCACAACGATGGGGGAAAGATCGGTTCCAGTGTGGGACCCATCGCAAAATGGCTGAGTTTGTGATCGGCCACATCGGCACCAATAGTAGGTGCCTGGTTTCATGTCTAAGACGTAAGGGGCTCGTTGCGCAATGATAATCGGATCGCCCATGTAATTCTCCTTAGATCTGCAAGAGATTTGGTGGGGATGAACATGGTTAGCCGCAGCGGGGCTGAAGACCTTTGGGGCCCAAAGGAGTCAGCCAGAGAAAATCGGCAATGCCGGTTTTCAATTCCGAACGAATTTCATCTTCTTTGGAAGGATCCCATGTCACAAGATAGATCGTGATCGATTTCACGCCGGGATGTTTCCGTTCAACTCGCTT
>WHTE01000144.1 GCA_009377845.1 Nitrospirales bacterium
ACACGAACGCCCTCCTCATTCGATCCATCACGCGAGTTGATGAAGCCTTATTGAACGGCACCCCTGTCGAATTTGTCGGATCGGCCTCCGCGGGAGTGGATCACATCGATGGCGCCTACCTCAAAGCCCGGACCATCGGCGTTGCCTCGGCCGCAGGATCGAATGCGAATTCAGTGGCCGAATATGTCATCGCGTCGTTACTGCTCCTTGGGACTCGCCGCGGCTTTTCTCTTCAGGGAAAAACCATCGGTATTGTCGGCGTCGGCCACATCGGCAAGCTGGTCAAGAGCAAGGCGGAGGCACTGGGGATGCGGCCGGTCCTCAATGATCCGCCCTTGGCGGAAATGAGACAGATTGATCACCGTCCATTAGAAGAAACCCTGGGCTGTGACATCGTCACGCTGCATACGCCGTTCACGACCGGCGGCTCCTATCCCACCTTTCACTTGCTCAATGAACACACACTCAAATGGGTAAAGCCATCGGCCATCTTCATCAATGCCGCACGGGGGGAAGTCGTCGAGACACACGCCCTGCTGGGCGCCATCAGGCACAAGCGAATCGGCCCGACGATCATCGACGTGTGGGAAGACGAGCCCGGCATCGATTGGGACCTCTTTCAGGCCGTCACCCTCGGCACACCCCATATTGCCGGTCATTCACTCGATGGCAAAGCCAATGGCACCTTCATGATCTATGCAGCACTGTGCAAGCATCTAGGCGTGGCCCCCACGTGGAACCCTGTCCAGTCACTTCCTCCACCGATTGTGCCGTCCATCCACATTGAGCCCAACCAGAAATCGGATGAAGAAATCCTAGGAGAGGTGGTTGGGAAGATGTATGACCTGGAAGCAGATTATCATCGGATGAAAAAACTCCTGAACGCCCCTCCGGAAGAACGGCCCATGCTCTTTGACGGACTTCGCAAGAACTATCCGGTCCGCCGGGAATTCCACACAACCAGCGTCACGCTTCCCTGGAACAGGAAGAGGTTAAAACACATGTTTGAGGGAATAGGATTTTCGGACATCAGCAAGGAAGGATAAAGGCAAGCTGCCGATAGGCGAACCACTCGGCGAGCCTCGGGGCAGGCTTTTTCAACATCCTGCTAGGAATGATCCTGTTGGGATGACCGGTACAGCGACAGATAGACGGTATCCGCCCGTTTCTTGATCCACGGAAACCGGAACAACGTGCGAATTTGACTGGAATACTGACCGATATTCGCTTGCTGCCAGAGGCCCTGTTCAAAATAACGCTTATTCTCCCCCTCGCTCAGAAATCCTGCAAACTTCTCGTCGGTAAAAAAACTCACCCCCCAACTGTTTGTCCATGTCGGGTGACATCGCTGGACGTAGTCATCAACCTGGAGAAGGAGAGATTTCATTTTTTCCAGATCGGTCATGATAGATTCGGAGGCGAGGAGAAACAGCACCTCATGGTCTTGAGGAACAGTGATCAGATCAATGCGGTCTTCCAAGGCGAGACAAGCCTTCTGATCAATGGCATAGACATCCGGTTTACCAGGATCGTTTTTCGGAATCGTAATCGTATTAGGTGAACCGGGCTTGCACACAAACTTCAACGAAGACAGAGGGCAGTCCCACTGCAATTGCACCCCGGCTTGCGCAATATCGTTCAACAGCGACGGAAACCTGGGGTTTAATGCCACCCTATCTTGAATCGACTCTCCCGGCACCAACCGGACCATTCGGGATCCGAACCGTCCAAGCGGCGGGTACTGCTTCACAGGACTATGTTGAGCATCCATTCGAAAGGCTGAAAGCCACGTGGGGCCATCCGTCGGATTCCAGGGCATGTCCCGAACATCGACGTTGACCGGCTCATCACTGATATTGGTCAAATGAACGTGCAGTTCATACAGGTGATGGCCGGGCTTCTTGAGGAACACCTCCATCGCCAGCGGCATCCGGGGGTTCTCCTCTTCGTCTTCCGCCCAAGTCAGTGGGGGAAAAGAGAGAATGGTCAACACCCACACCACTACCATATATCTTAGATAATGAAATGGTTTCATGGAATTCCCAGATGGAAATGGTTAATCAAGAACTTCACAGCCCCCTTAAGCAAGTTTAAGAAATGTTATCCTGAGCCAAAGGCGAAGGATCTGTGCCCAGGTCGAAGATGTCATTAATCTCTTGCAGACTCCACCCGCATCACCAGATAATTCGCACAACTCAGCATGCCACAAGGTGCAGATCCCCTTTAACTTCCCTCATGATTCCACACCGACTGCATGCTGCAATCACCGTGGGTACCAATCAAGATATTGCCTTTTCGGGCAAACGGTCAAATCATTCATTGAGAAACTAACGCAGTGAGTCAATGCTATTTATGGTCCATGCTGCACATAGAACGGCTGGTCAGATGTAATGGTGCAACCCCTTGGCTTTGCACAGGAGACGTTGCGTCCAGGGAATGGACACTTCACACAATGCAGGGTTGGCGGGCACCTCGATGAAATACAGACATGATGACGGAGCACTTATCGCACAGACAAAGGCACTCCTCTACCTGTTCCGGAGCATGTTATCGGCCATATGCTCTTTTATTAGGGCAGGAGACGGACTCGCCGCGGTGAGAGCCAATTGAAGCCGGTGGATTCACCCATGGAACATCGTCAAACGACTTACGACCCCTTTTTCTTTTTCACAAGCCCTTTGAGATTCTTCTTTACATCGGCAACCGATCCGATCTTCGCAAAGTCATTAAGGCGCTTCATTCTTTCACCGAACGCTCGCGTGAAGCAGTGCGCCGCCGTTTGGCGCGTCCGCTTGAACGCGTTGTTAGACGTGATGGTTTCTCCGTGAACCGACCTGTCACGAACTTATGTAGCACACTGGCAATGAGCGTTTGGTAAGGCACGCCTTCTTCGGCCGCACGGGTTTGAATATCCATCAGATCAGGTGAGGACAATCTCACATTTACCCTTCGGTCCTTGATGAACGTAGCCCTGGCCGCTTCTTTGAAGCTTTTCAGTTCGGCTTTTGATGGAGCCACGGACTTAAACCGGCCTTTCTCATAGTCTTTGGAAATTCGTTCTTCATACGATGGTCTGTGCGTTTTCATTCAAACACCGCCTTTCAGGTCGTCACGGGTAGCCTTCCTGTTCGGATTAATCGTTTTTAGGACGGACAAGGGGTTAGGCATGACTATAGATTTATTGCTTCAATATCACAAGCAAGAATTTCGTGAGGATTTTCAGGATGGATCAGCAAAAGGCGACTGAGTCGAATATCCCCAAAACAAAGCACGGGCAATGACTTTCGTCATTGTGTAAATCAATACTCATTTCTGACCCCATTTCTGTGACCCACAGGGGCAGGGATTCACATCATTCTTATTTACATCATGCACCATTTTCCTGGAGGGTTCGATGGTCCGGCAAACTCTTGTATAACCTCTAACGAAATGCCTGTTGGAGAGCCTGGAGAGTTTTGCCCACGCCTTTTTTTACGGCGGCTTGGACCAGCGGGGCCACAGAGGAGTAGGTCTCGTCGTCAGACAATTCCCGGGACTGCACCGACACCATGTGGTGAAACAGAACCTCCCCGGTCTCGACTCGAATCACTTTGCTAAAGACGCGCACCGGTGGAAGTTGACCGGAGAAGCGGGCTCTCATTTGATCGAGCCAGGTCGGGCCTTCCACATGGTAATGAAGGATACTGTCCGCTCCCAGGAGCTGACCGAGGCGGATGGCCGTCTGATCCGACACGGAACCCGATAGCTGAAATTTCTGTTCCTGTCTCAAGACCTGAAGCAATGTGCGGTCGACAAATTGAAGCTCCGGGCGAAGAGCCTTCAAGCGGAACGAGTGCGCTTCGAGGTCTAAGTAGGTTGATTTGATGGAGGGATCGGTTGCATGAGGAAAGAGAATCGCCAATCGTGCCACAGAGGCCGGAATCTGGGTGGGACTGGTGGACTCTTCAACGATAAACTGTGGAAGGGTGCTTGAACGGAAAAGAGTACAGGCGGGCATATTTGCCACGCAGATCAATGCGAACAACAGGATGGCTTGATGTCGCCAGGTTTTGAGGTGCATCACGTCACTTCCTCCCCCTGAGCGTCTCGGACCTGATCTCCGTCGAATTTTACCAATCCTCAGGAGCCCCTGTCAGGGGGCGCCCTGCATTCCTTGGATGTGGGAAAATTCATCAATCTCTTTCGCCATATCAAATATCGGGCGGTACCTTTGCCTAGAAAAGTCCTCCTGACGCGTTTTCCTCATCGGACTCTTTTCCCCCACATCACCAGTCGGGAAAACGCCAACGCCGCCTTTCCTTCTGATCGGGTAATTCCTGTTGCCCTGTTTCAAGCAGTTGGCCCCAATCGGTACGTTTTCGCATGGTCTGCTTGGTCTGGACCGGGATGAAGTCGGATTCGGTACGTGCTTCCCACCCGCCGCCTATGGCTTTATATAAGGCGATCAAGTAGGTACCCAAATCCCTGCTAGTACGCGTGTACAACGCCTGAGCGAATATGAGGCTACGCTGGGAATCCAACACCCTATGATAATCAACCAACCCTTCTCTATGAAAAGAAAAGGGGCCAGGAATGACTATTGATTTATTACTTCAATATCACGAGCAAGAATTTCGTCAGGATTTTCAGGATGGATCAGCAAAAGGTAACTGAGGCGAATATTCCGAAAACAACGGATTGAGAGTCCGTATAAGGGTGAAACAACCAGCGATACACGGGCGGGGCTGATGCAGGGAGAAAACACATTTTGGGACAACACCCCTATCCTGCCTGGGATGAAGGAAACCGATTGGCACACGGCCAAGGACTTTCGTCATTGTGTAAATCAATACTCATGCCTGACCCCATATCAGATTCTATAATTTTGTCCAAATTTAGTTGGTTTTTTTTAAAGAGCACTGCCCATTAGGTATATTAAAACAAAGGATTAGGAGTTCTTTCTAATTCATTGGCTACATCAGGAGAAATAAGCTTAGCGATATCTTCTAAAAGTTTTTGGAGTTTGTCTTGGTTTTGCTGGTTCATCGCAACTTCTAGGCGTGATAACGAGTGTCCTCCCCGATTAAGGGTAGCGGCACGTTCCATTATTTCACCAGCTACATGGTCTCTTGCTGCCTGCCCAATATCTTCATTTCCGCCTAAGTGTTCAGTAAGGGAATCTTTTAGATTCGTAATATCCGAATCGTTACCTTTTATTAGTGCGAGAACAACAAGTGCATAAAGAGATGTTTCCCAAGTCCCCAATACATTTTGATATTTCCCTGCCTTTAACCCCCATTTAAGTAGCGTCTTTTTTGCTTCAGAAGCAAACTTGGTGCAACTTCTTTTTTCTGCGGTGAGGGCCATTTCGAATAATTTTTCGGTCAATTGAAAATTTTCTGCAAACTGAATAGTTTCCTCATCATCATTAATCCAGGAAAAGATAAATAGAAGTCTGAGAGCATGTTGTTTAAGTTTATTACACAGATGTTCCGGACATGATGTAGCTACCGACAAAGCCAATAGTAATGTCGATATTCGAGCTATCCAATAGATTAAATCAAATGTAAATTGAGACCGCTTTTGAACAGCAAGTAAAAACAGTTCTTTGTTAGTTTCGAATATGCCTCCTGCCCACTCCTCAATATTCCCAAAAACTCCCTGAACGGTTTCATTGCGTGTATTGGTTTCCAGCAAGGCATTGGTAATCATTGTTAACTTTGAAAAAAGGGAATCATTAGAGGTGCCGGAATAATAAGGAGAGCTGGATATGGGGTCAGGCATGAGTATTGACTTGTGACTTCGATAGCACCAGCAAGAATTTTGTGAGAATTTTCAGGATGGATCAGGAAAAGGCGACCAAGTCGAATATCCCGAAAACAAAGGCTTGGGAGTCCGTATAAGTGGGGAACAACCGGTGATACACGGGCGTGGCCGATGCGGGGAAAAACACATTTTGGGACAACTCCCCTGTACTCCCTATGATGAAGGAAACCGATTGGCACACGGGCAATGACTTTCATCCTTGTGTAAATCAATACTCATGCCTGACCCCATATCCATGCAAGCATTCGAATCATAGGCTGAGGGCATTTTTAATCAGGCTGATGAGAACTTGCTTCATAACATCAAGAGTGACGCCTCCCACCTTATCTTTCACGAGCCCTGTTGCTTTACGCCAAGTGCCCTCATCACGAGCGGCATCAGCGAAATCATGACCAGCAGATGTGAGATGAAGAATTCGCCAATCGGGTGAGCTTTTTCCTAACGTTCTGGTGTCAACGCCCTTTGCTAGGCCAGTATCGACAAGGAGATAGGAGTGATACCCGATCTCCTCGGGAGAGTACCCTTCTATCTCTATGTCGTTCCTTACATAGGCGGTGGGTGATGCCTCGGTTGCGAGAACAAGCTTTCGGATCAGTTCGAGATCGCGCTTCACTCAGGGGTCTCCTTTGGTGCCCAACGTTCGCGTTAACCGGTACACGTTCTCTGCGCGTCTGTGTTGAGCGTTGTGTTAGGCACCTATGTCCTCATCGGCCGGTTGGCCAAATGATGGCTCGCGGTCTGTACTGCTTGTCATCAAATGAAATGTGCACATCTTGCAGCATCTCGGTAAAAAGCCCTCCGGAGGCCAAGGCTTTGAAGCGTACAAAGAAAGCCGTGACCTCTTCGATGGTACAGTCCGAGACCGATCTTGCCCGAGCATCGAACAAGGGCTGGCTGGCACCAGGCTCCTTGTTCAGGTGTTCGATCGTCCATGTGACAGTGCAATTATCGAGAAGGAATCGACGCTTGTCATCTTGAGACAAGAGGAGTTTTCGGTAAAGTTGATCGGTAGCAGCAACGGATTGTGAGCCACGACGCACATAAGCTGGGCCTGCAAAATGAGGCCGACGATCCGAATAATGGACAATTGCAGCTATTACGGTGCCTTGGGACGTATTCAGTGCCTCAAGGTCTACATAGATTGGTGGATAGCACTCCTTTTCTGCAAGTTCCCGGATAGTGTGCTGTTGCTTGTCTGGTGCGGAGACTCCCTTTACAGTTCCATCATCTTCCACGCCCACGAAGAGCACTGCAGTACGGTTCGGCGGTAAGCTGTTAGCGAAGGCGACCAGAGCTTTCTTAAAGGCTGCGGATCCTGCACCTTCAAGCTTGCGCTCCGTGAACTGGTCCTCAGTGTCTCTAAGTCTCTTTAGTAACTCGTCATTCATTGGACTGGACTCTCAGAGTAGGAAGTTTACAGCGGCGTGTTAGGCTTCGGATGCGAGAGCGCGCGAACAATATACGAATGCGGCCACCGGCGACGAACGATCAATCCCGGCGCTACAGTGCAAGAGAACGGGCTTCGGGAGGTCATCAAATGAATTCAGTACTTCGACCCTGACCCGCGCCAACTCCTCTTCGTATGTTGCGGGGCTCAACCCCTGTCGGTGGCCTGGATCGTCCCAAGGAATGTGCCTGACCTCAATGTCGATTTGCTGATAAGACTCGATTAAGTTTGGCGCACCGAGATCAAGTGCGGCATAGTGTTTCAGCTCGTTCGGGTGCATCAGACAGATGATCGACCGGATGCCAAGCTCCTTAACACGCCGAATCCATTCGAGCACCGCAGGAGCGGCCTTCGACGGTAGGTAGCGCCCCTTCTTTGCCCGCCCAAATATGCGATGATGGCGCAGGGGCCGATGGGCACAAGCGAAGGCCCGTGGGATCACCCAGACGAGCAATTCAGACTCGTCACCTTCGTCAAGGCGGGCACCTAGAGCAGCCATCGCAGCTTTTATTGTCTTCGTCTTGCACTCGATCTCACGTTGCACGGCTATGCTTCCGAAGCCTAACAATGATTAGATAAGAGTGGCGTGAGTCTTTTTATTCGGCTCGTACCCACCAGCAAGCTCTACCTCACCTCAAAACTATCGCCTCCTAATTTTTGGTACAGCGAGGATCTGCCCTTTGAAGCGCTGCGATCTTCTGATCATCGAACGGGATCGGCGCACAACCATGCCCCTTTTCACACACGAAGTCGAACCTGGCCGCAGGCTGATGACAACTTAAGCACATGACGCCTTGCGAAGCATTGACCACGTCGACTCCCCGATCTGTGATCTTGGTGCCTTCTTTAGAGACTTCCAAAAAGAAAAACTCCCAGCCGTTTGTTTTCGGGAACTTTTCATGCGTATGCTTGACCATGGCTTCATTCGGAACAAGCTGCAGGATGGTTCCAACGGGATACTCCGTTTCCGGGACGCTGTCCCGCAAGATACGCATGGCCTCTTTTAATTTTTCCGGATCGGCGTGCTTGATGCGCGTATTCCTGACTTTCGGCCAATCGAGGATGCAATCAAAGGTTTGTTCGGACACAGAGATTTCTTGGGCCGACACGCTAGACACCAGACAGCAGCCAATTCCCGCCGCTAGGACGCCCCGTTTACACACACACGCAAAGAGTTGACACAAGACCACGATAAGATGACGCATTGCCGTACTCCTTTCTCCGTTCTTTCCGCCCTGACGGGTGGCATGTTCAAGCCATTGACCCCTCAAGCCCTTAATTATAAGGCTTGTATGTACTGATTCGCATAATTTTTGCGTGCATCATACATCAACGCGGAAGAGTTAAGGAACAACTGGCAACTATACTTCATGCCTCACTTGGAGAACGTTCGTTTTGATGATGGTCCTTCCATCATTCCGTATTGGGCGGTGAAGTGTCTGAGAAAGTGCGCTTGTTCCAGAAAGCGAAACGGCTTCAATTTCTCACGGGGCCGGGACACCTCCTCCACCACCTCCACAATATAAGCCACATGACTTTGGGTGGAGACCCGCTTGGGAATCGCCAGCCGCACGAGTTCGCGCGGCCCCGGTTCTTCTTCCCCGGTTTCCACGTTGCGTTTGCCAAACATCGCGGTGCCGATTTCCACGACCCGAAAAAAACTGCCCTGACCTCAAAGCCAGGATCAAGGGACAAAGGCAGCTGCTATCACGTCTGTTTCTTAGCATCACTATGGTTATATGGATCCTATTGCCATGCATCCATTTCCATGATATGGTTTTCCATATGAAGACGACCTTGAATATCGATGACAAGGTGATGGAGCAGCTCAAACGAGAAGCGGCAAAACAACGCCGAACCATGTCAGAATTAGTCGAATCAGCCCTGCGGTTGTTATTTCAAAATACAAAACACCAAAAAGCCCTTTCCCCCCTTCCATCCTTTAAAGGTGGTGGATACCTGGTCGATATTACGGATCGTGAAGCGCTCTATCAGGCCATGGAAGGTCGCTAGTGTTCGTCGTGGATACTAATATATTGGTCTATGCCGCAGACGAGGATTCTCCCGCCCATTCTCAATGCCAATACGAATTGGAAAGCTGGCGAAACCAAAGATCAGCCTGGTATGTCACATGGAGCATTCTCTATGAATTTCTTCGTGTCACCACTCATCCCCGCGTCCTCAAATCTCCTTGGACCGCTTCACAAGCTTGGCGATTCGTGGATGCTATCATTACATCCCCGGCATTGGGTGTATTAGTGGAAACGGATCGTCATGCGGCTGTTGCTCAAGAAGTGCTT